>UQUD01000042.1 GCA_900544225.1 uncultured Collinsella sp. | reverse complement strand
GTACCGGCCGCGGCATGCTCGGCCGCGGCCTCGTCGCCAAAGTAGCGCAGCATGTATTCGCGCAGGCAGCCGGTGGTATTGCAGTAGCCCTCCATCTGGCTGAGCAGGCGATATCGATTCTGGAGCGCCCACGCGCGCTGCTCGTCGTCGAGTGCCTCATCGGCAGCATCGCCGCGGTCGATCAGAAAGCGGCGCATGCGAAAATCGTTGCCGTTCCACAGCAAGTGGCAGCTGGCCGGGTCGCCGTCGCGGCCAGCGCGGCCAGCCTCCTGGTAGTAGGCCTCGATACTCTCGGGCACGTTGTTGTGAATCACGTAGCGCACGTTGGGTTTGTCGATACCCATGCCAAAGGCGTTGGTGGCAACCATCACCTGGATATCGTCGTCGATAAAGGCGCGCTGGCTTTGGCGGCGAGCGTCGTTGCCCATGCCGGCATGGTAACGGCCAACGCGAATGCCGCTGGGGCCCAGCGCCTCGGCAAGCTCGCCTGCCAGCGCATCGACCGTCTTGCGGGTCGAGCAATACACGATGCCGCTCTCGCTCGAATGCGCGATCACATAGTCGCGCACCCATGCGGCCTTGGCCTTGTCGCCCATCTCCTCGCAGCCAAAGTAGAGGTTCTTGCGATCGAAGCCCGTCACCACCGTCGCAGGGTTTTGCAGGCCGAGCATCTGCTGGATGTCCGCACGCACGCGCTCGGTTGCCGTAGCGGTAAAGGCCGCCACAATGGGACGCTGCGGAAGCGATTCGATGAACTCGCGAATCTGCAGGTAGGCGGGGCGAAAATCCTGGCCCCATTGGCTCACGCAGTGCGCCTCGTCAATGGCCACGAGCGGCACGCCGATGCCGCCGTCGGCCGCGGCCTCCTGTGCAAAGGCTAAAAAGCGTGGCTCGAGCAGGCGCTCGGGCGCCACGTACATAAGTTGATAACGACCCTCGCGCGCCCGCTTGAGCACGGTGTTTTGCTGGGCCGGGGTAAGGCTGGAGTTGAGATAGCTGGGTCGCGCACCCGCCGCGAGCAACGCACGGGTCTGGTCCTCCATAAGCGACAGCAGCGGACTCACCACAAAGGTGATGCCGGGCAGCATGAGCGCGGGCACCTGGTAGCAAATGGACTTGCCGGCGCCCGTGGGCATAACGCCCAGCGCATCGCGACCGGCAAGAATCGCATCGACCATGCGGTCCTGTCCCGGGCGAAACGAGGTGTAGCCAAAATAGGCGCCGAGCGTGTCGAGCGCCATCTGCTGCATGCTATCGGTCATGGTTTCCTAACGTTCAAGTCATCTGCCGCCGATTATACGCCGCCACGCGAACCGGTGCCGCGCGGCTGCCGGCCACGGGCGATGCAATCCAAGGCGAATGAGCGTGGATTTTTGGGCACTTTCCGGATAAGCGTGGATAATCTCCCACTTTGAACCCGTCACCAAGCCAAAAACGGGAGATTTTCCACGCTCATTCTTCGGGTAGTCGATGTTTTGGCAATGTCAGCGAAAGCCCGCCAGAGCGAGCAAGGTGCCTTGAAACGAGGCGGCATTGACCTTCTGGTCATGCCGCCGAAGTTGAAAGGCAGATTGCCGCTCTGGCGGGCTTGTAGCGTCGAGCCGTTACGCGGTTTGGTAAAACCGCGTAACTTACATCACCATGACGTAGCGCGATCCCACGTAGTACTGCTTACCCATCAGAACCGGCTCGCCATTGGGACCGGTAAAGCTGGCACGCAGGTTGAGCAGCGGATCGTGCGGAGCAATGCCCAACTCGGCCGCCTGCTCGGTATTGGCACGAACGGCCTCGACCGTGCGGTAGCCAACCGAGACAATCGGCGTTCCGCCAACACGCTCGACCTCGGCAAAAATCGACTTGTCCTCAAGATCGGCCGTCAACAGCTCACGGTAGGCGTCAAACGGCACAAAGATGTTCTCCTCAAAGATGGGCTCGCCGTCGGCTGTGCGCACGCGCTTAATATGCAGCAGCAGCGCGTCCTTTTGCAGGCCAAAGAACTCCATCTCGTTTTGACGTGCCGGCACAATCTGGCGATCGACCACATGCGCGCCCGCCTTCATGCCGTTGCTGGCACACAGCGCGGTAAACGTCTGCAGCGTCGAAGCGTGGAACTGACGATTGATGTGCGGCGTGGAGACAAAGGTACCACGGCCCTGCTGCTTAACCAGGTAGCCATCGGAGCACAGCTCCTCGACGGCGCGGCGCACCGTAATGCGGCTCACGTCGTACTGCTCGGCTAGCTCAAGCTCGGACGGAATACGCTCCTTGGGTGCATAAACACCTTTCTCGATCGCATCCTTGATCTCGTCGTAAATCTGCTGGTAAAGCGGTGCATTTTTGGGCGCGGGCATATCTGATCACTCTTATCGAAATATCGAAATAACTAATACGTATATAACGTCTAGTTTCATGTTACCTCATAATGATAAAACGATACACCCTCCCTACCAAAAAGCGACAGCTTCATTTTGGTAGGTTTTATCTGGGAAAACGAAAGCCCCTCGAAAGCAGCGAGGCTTTCGAGGGGCTCATACGGAAGGGTTGCGCCAGGCCGGCAAAATGCCAATACCCTACCTGCCGTCGTCCTGCTGCAGGCTATCCTGCTCGCTGAGGCGCGCCTGCCTGCTGGCCATGCGTGCGGGCTTGTCGGGATCGGGAACGGCCGTAGGCATGGGCTCGTCGACATGACCGCCCCACCAGCCGCCCACAAAGTTGAGCGTGTGGAACACGTTGATCACGGCGCCGGGATCAATGTCGCACACCAGTTTGATAATGTCCTGACTCTCGTAGGTCGAAACAACGGCGTGCAGCAGGTACATCTTCTCGCGGCTGTATCCGCCGATGACCTCAGCGCAGCTAATGCCGTGCTGAAAATGGTTTACGTAGGCGGTCATGACCTCGTCTGCCTTGCGCGTCGTGATCTGCAGCGTCACGCGGTCGTAACGACGATAGAAACTGTCGATGGTCTTGGTCGAAATAAACTGGAACACGATGGAATACGCCGCCTTGTCCCAACCAAACATAAAGCCAAAGATCGCCAGGATAAAGCAGTTAAAACCAAAGATGACGCCCCAGATGGTCTTGCCCGTGTGGTTGGAAACCCACAGCGCGATAAAGTCGGTGCCGCCGGTGGATGCGCCGGATTTAAGCGCGATGGCAGCGCCCAGACCCGAGACCACGCCGCCAAAAATGATGAGCATAATCTTGTCGCCCAAAAACGGGGCGAAGTGAAAGATATTGAGGAACAGCGACGAGAGCACGACCTGCATCATCGAGAAGATGACGAAGCGCTTGCTAATGCCGCTCCAGCATAGGAGCGCCACAGGGATGTTGAGCGCGAGCATACCGAGCGAGATGTCGATGTGAACGCCGCCAAGCGAGGTAACGCGATCGAGCAGGACCGCGACGCCGGTAAGACCGCTCGGAAGCAGGTCGGCGGGCCGAATGAACGCCTGGATCAGGAATGTCTGGAAAACGGCCGAAATGGTGACCGCCACGGCGGTGATGGCGCGGCGGACGATGGTGAGGCGGCCGAGCACGAGCACGCGGTCCGTGAGCTGTTCGATGGCGTTCGCCACGTAGGCTCCCTTCGAAGGCAGATATAGTTGTGGGGCATGTCCGCGATTGTAGCATGGAGTGTGCGAGGGCGCTTCAATTCACCCTCTCTCGACAACCATCAGAAGGACCGTGAGGCCACTCAAAAGAAAAACGCCGTGAAGAGAGCAATCCCTTCACGGCGAATTCGGCGTTTGCCCAGATAAAACCTGCCAAAATAAACCTGTCCCTAAATGGCAGGTAGGATGTCGGCGAGGTTGTCGATGACAACGTCGGCGGCGGACTGATCCAGGTTGACGCCCTCATGCGGACGCAGCGCCAGGACTCGGGCGCCGGAGCGCTTGCCGGCCTCGATGCCCAAAGGCGAGTCCTCGATAACCAGGCACTCGGCAGGCTCTACGTCCAGCGCCTCCATGGCACGCAGGTAGATCTCGGGGTCGGGCTTAAACGCACTGCACTCGTGACCGCTGATGGTGTAGTCCAGCACGTCGGCGATGCCGGCAATCTCCACCAGCTCGTCAATGAGCTCGCGATAGGACGAGCTCGCGATGGCACACTTCACGCCACGCTCGTGCAGCTCGCGCATCACCGGCTCCGTCTGCTCGTTGAGCAGCTCGGCATACGGAACGGGGTGGTCCGGGCTGTAGACCTGCTTATACTCCACGCGCAGGCGCTCGCGCAGCTCAACATCGTCGGGCACCAGCGCCTTCCAAATGGCCGGCTCGTTAGACCCCGAAAGATCGGGGATCTCGTCAAAGTGAAAGCCCTTCTCCTCCATAAACGCCACGCGACGACGGTTGTAGAACCACTCGGTATCGACCAGCACGCCGTCCATATCGAACAGCACTGCCTTGATCATACGCATCTCCTCCCACCTGCCAAAAAGGGACAGGTTTATTTTGGTAGGTTTTATCTGGGGTTTTATGGCACGACGGACACGCCCTCCCCAAAGCAAAAAGGGGACGGGGCGCAAACCCCATCCCCTCTCAATCAACCCGTAAGGTCTACTTACTTGTGATTAGTAGGAAAGCTTCCACATGTAGCGACGCATGGTCAGCGGGTGCTGACGGGCCTCGGCAATCTGGTTGCCGTACTCGCGCATAACGGCGAGGTGCAGCAGCGGGTTGAAGTAGGTGACGACGCTCGCGGGCACGGCGTCAGCCAGGCCGTAGTCCTTGGAGTCGATCAGAGCGACCTTGGCGCCCATGCGCTCAAGGAAGGTGAGGGCGCGGGCGTCCATCGGACGGGTGGCGCCATCGGACATGAAGAAGACGTAGGGCTTACCCTCGGTGGAAACCTCGAACGGGCCGTGGAAGTACTCGCCGGTGTTGTAGGCGGCGGCGTCGATCCACTGCATCTCGGTGAACAGGAAGGCGGCGTGAGAATAAGCCATCTTCTCGGAGGCACCGGAAGCCATGAAGTAGATCATCTTGTCGTCCTTGAAGTCCTCGGCGAACTTCTTGGCGAGCTTCTTGCAGTGCTGAGCGGCGTTCTCGCAGAGATCGAAGATGTTGGTGAGGCCGGTGATCATGTCCTCGTAGTGGTCATAACCCTCGGTCTGCTGAAGGATCTCGAGAGCAAGAGCGATGGCGTAGCCGGGCTTCTCGCACTTGGCAGCGTAGTTGGCGTGGAAGCCGTGGACGATGACATGGTCGGCGTCGACGGTCAGAGCGGAGCCAGCCTTGTTGGTGAGGGAGACGACCGGGCAGTTGTGCTTCTTGGCGGTCTTGTTGGCCTCGACGGTCTCGGGCGTGGAGCCACCGAGGGAGCAGGTGATCACGAAGGTGTGCTCGTTGACCCAGGAAGGCGTGTCGTAGTTGAACTCGTTAGCGGTGAAGATCTGAACGTTCAGCTTGTCCGTGTTGTTGGCCAGGAAGTACTTGGCGGGGTAAAGGTCGGACATGGAAGCGCCGCAGCCGACGAAGGCGACGCTGTGGATCTCGTGGTTGGACAGGACGTCAGCGACGATCTGCTTAGGGAGGTTAAGGTCGATCTCGTACATCTGACACATTCCTTTCGATTTTTGCGGCGCCACATTGCCGGGCGCTCGCAGGGTTACCGTGGTTTGGACCGAGTCGCCGGCCCGTTGAGGATGTGACAAAGGGACTGCCCTTTGTCACGTATAGGGATGGAAGCCTGCCTGGGGTATGGGATGCCAGGCAGGCCCCCGGGGGAAAGCGGTTAGGCGCTTAGTCGCGACTAGGCCAGGATGCCGGCCGCGGAGAGGGCGATGCCGCCCACGATGGCGATCACGAGAAGCCAACCGGTGTTGACGTTCTTCTTGATGAGCCAGTACATAAGGCCAGTGAGGCCAAGGGAGATCATCTGGGGCATCATGCCGTCCAGGATGTCCTGGATCACGACAGTGCCCTCAGCGAACTGCAGCGGGGTGGTGGCGCCGATCAGCGTAGCGATCATGCCGCCCACGGACATAAGACCCACGATGCCGCAGACATACATGAGCTTCTCCATGAGGTCGCCGCCCTGAAGCTTGCTCAGGTACTCGTGGCCGCCCTGGTAGCCCATCTTGGCTGCGAACCAGGTGATCAGCACAGAGGGGACGATGGAGATGAGCATGGCCAGGATCGGGCCCATGATGGAGCCCTGCTGAGCCAGCTGAACGCCCAGGCCAAAGGCGATGACGCGGATGGTGCCCTGGAAGAAGGAGTCACCGATGCCGGAAAGCGGACCCATGAGGGAGGTCTTGACCGCGTTGATCGAATCGGGATCGAAGTTCTCGGGATCCTTGGCGTACTCCTCCTCCATGGAGGCGGCGAGGCCCAGGATGAAAGCGCTCGTCTGCGGGGTGCAGTTGTAGAACGCCATGTGACGGTGGTAAGCCTCTTTCTTAGCAGCGAGCTGCTTGGGGTCGGACTCATCCGGATAGAGGCGATCAAGCGTGGGAACCATGCCGTAGAGGAAGCCCATGTTCATCTGACGCTCGTAGTTCCAAGAGGCCTGGATGGCCCAGGAGCGCCAGAAGAACTGGCTGACCTTCTTGTTCAGGGACACGTCCTTGGTTGCGGTTGCCATAGTGTGTTCCTCCTTAGTCTTCGTCGTCTTCGAGCGGATCGTAGTCGGAATCGACACCGGCGGCTGCATGGGAACCGTTGAACTTGAAGCCCATGAAGACGACAGCCAGGCACACACCGATCAGAGCGACCGCGATGACGGACAGGTTGAGGTAAGCGGCGAGCAGGAAACCGATGAACAGGAACGGAGTCATACCCTTCTTGATCATCATGGTGAGCAGCAGGGCCAAGCCGTAGGCGGTCATGATCTTGGTCGAAACGTTAAGACCAGTGGACAGCCACTCGGGAACCATGTTGACGATGGCCTGAACCAGGTCGGTGCCAACAAAGACGGCGAGGAAGATCGGCAGGAAGTACATGACGGCGTACAGACCGGAGCCGGCGCAGATGTGCATACGGTAGGCGGTCTTGAACTTTCCGTTATCGATCGCGCTATCTGCCACATGAGTGAGGGCGGCGATGATGGAACGGAACACGATGCCGAGGAGCTGACCCAGGACGGCGACCGGGATGGCGATCGTCATGGCGGTCTCGGCGGAAGCATCGGTCAGGCACGCAAAGGCAGCGGCCACGATGCCGCCCAGGACCATATCGGGCGGAACGGCGGCGCCGACCTGCACCAGGCCCATGGACACGAGCTCGACGGCGGCACCGACGGCAAGACCGGTGGGCACATCGCCCAGCAGCAGACCGACGAGCGTAGCGCCAACGAGGGGCTGCTCGAAGTTAAGACGACCGAGCAGGCGGGAGTCCCACATGCAGAACACGCCGACGAGGCCGACGAGCACCGCACTGATGAACGTATTCATACCCTTCTCCTTTCAGTCAGGCAAAAGCCTGGTTGATTACAGCTTGGCGTCGATGTCGACGCTCTGATACGTAGGGGTCTGCTGGACGTAGAGCTTGATGCCCATGTCGAGCAGCTGGTTGACGTCGGCCTTCTGGGTGGCGTCGAGGAAGACGGAGCTGTCCTTGCCGCCGACCTGATCGGCACCGTCGTGGTTGGCGGTGGCGCCCAGATTGATGGCGTCGAGCTTGTAGCCCTGGCAGAACTGCAACATCTCGGCAGTGTTGCCAAAGACGAACATGACGCGCTCGCCGAGGGTGTTGAGCTTGTCCATCTTGGCGAGGGCACGCTCGACGGTGAAGACGTTCAGGCGCACGCCCTGGGGCTTGGCCAGCTTAAGAGCGCCCTTCTTGATGTCATCGTTGGCGGCAGCGTTGTCGACGACGATGATGCGCTCGGCCTGAACCTTGGTGGTCCAGGTAAAGACGACCTGGCCGTGCAGCAGACGGTAGTCAAGACGTGCGAGGACGATCTTGGCGGGACCGGAGCTGTGACGGGACGCCTTGGCCTTCTTGGCGGGAGCCGCGGCAGCCTCGACCGGTGCGTTGGGGTTGGTCAGGCCGGTGCGGGCCTCGTTGATGAGGGCCGCGAGCTCGGCGCCCTTGACGGGGACGGGGCTCATAGCGAGCGTCAGTGCCAACGGGATGTTGAAACCGCTGACAACCGTGAACTTCGTGCCGTTCTTGGAAAGCTCGACCATGCTGTTGTTGACCGAGCTGCCGAGCATATCGGTCAGCACATAGACGGTGTCGCCCGCGTTGAACGTGGCGATCATAGCCTCAACCTTATTGGTGATGGGCTCCTTGTCGTCACGAGCAAGCGACACGACGTGGACGTTCGACACGTCGCCGAGAACCATCTCGAGCGTGTCTTTGGCGCCTGCGGCCAGGCCGCCATGAGATGCGAGAATGATCTGATTCATCTTGCCTCCTCCTTTTCGTTATGGTCATTATAACGTCTTATACGTTGCGGATATTGCTAATTAGTATAAAGACCGTTCGCGGGTGAAAATCGACCGTTGACGGGTTTAACGTACTTGAAACGTTGGGGCTGGGTAGGCCGGCGCTGGCTGGATAACCCCAGGTCAGACCCTGCGCGCAATCCCCTATCGCACGAAGTACCAGGGGCTTTCCTGTACGGTGGGTTCCAGCGCGATGCCGGTGCGTTCCTTAAACAGATCCATGTCCTGAGATTTTTCGGTCCACCACGCGTTGGGCTTAAAGGTCATGCTCTCAATGACATGACCGACAAACACACTGTTGCGCAGCTTGGAGAAGTCGGTGTTCATGATCAGGATGGACGCGAGCACCAGCACGATGCCCAGGACCTTGATCGCGCCGGCGGGCTCAGCGTAGATGCCAATGCCCACCAGTACGGTGACGACTGTCTCGAAAGACATTACGACGGGAACTTTCGATGTCTCGAGCCCCATGGACAGACCCTGCATATATAAGATATAGGCCACGGCTGTGGGGATGAGCCCAAAGCCAAGGAACAGCAGCAGCAGCTGCGGCGACATTGCCGCGGCGACATCCGGCCACGGAGCCGCGATAGCTGCCATAACCGCACCGCCAAAAACAAAGCCCCAAAACGTGACAGCCAGCGGGTGGACCGTCTTGGTTGCTATTCGGCTAAACACCGCGAGCGACGCACCACAAAGGCCTGCAATCACGCCCGACGTGACGCCCCAAACCGAAAAATGAAAACCGGAAAGGTCGCCATTGGTCACCGCAAGCACGCAGCCAACGATGTTAAAGACAATGGCAACGAGCTTGTTGGGGGTCACGTCCTCGCGATAAAGCACGCGGCCGAGCATGACGCCAAACACCGGCGAGGTGTAGAGCAGCACCGAGGCCGTAGACATACCCACCTCGCGCATGCACTCGTAATAGCAGGTGTTGGCGGCGGCTAAACCGACGATACCGACCAGCGCGCAGGGGACGAGCTCTTTGGGGCTTGCCTTGAATAGCGTCAGGGGACCCTGAGCCACGGTAGACCCCTCACCCGGACGGCAGCCCATAAACATCAGGACCGGCGCCAAGATAAGCGCTCCGACCAACAAGCGAAAGGCCGCCATGCTCTGAGACGAAACGCCCATGGCCGAGATGCCGTTTACAAAGATTCCGATGCTGCCCCACATAAGCGCGGCGATCAGCACCAGCACATAGCCCAGATTGCTTTTCTTCAACGCAGCCTCCTCGGTATTGTTTCCAATATGTTTCACACTACGTTATAGTCGTTATATACATTTTTCAAGACACAAATCGCCGAACGGAAAAATCCGCTCCCCACATACTCATTGGGTAGTCATTGGGGACGCACTTAAATGACTGGTCATTCAAGAACGCCCCCCCCCCAACGACTAGGACTGTCCCCAACTGCCGGCAGAAAAGGAACGTTCCCAACGTCTAAGGCGCCGCTGGTTGAGCATAAGTCAGCGAGCGGGCCGCATTTGAGGCAAGGTGACGTGAAACGAAAGGGCGCTGACCTTCTGGTCGCGCCCTTGAAGTTGAACGTCAGATTGCCCAAATGCGGACCGCGCAGCGTCGAGCCGTTACGCGGTTTGGTAAAACCGCGTAACTAATACTCAAGCTTCCACATGTAGCGGCGCGTCATGTAGTCCTTGTGGGTGACGGCGGAGAGCGCACGCATGTAGACGTTGTTGAGAATCGGGGCAAAGATCAGGTGGTTGAAGTACTCGCTCACGCTGTCCTTGATGTCGTTGAGGCCGAGCTCCTTGGCGTCGAGCTGATAGACGCGCTCGCCACCGTACTGGTTGACGAAGCGGATGCCGCGCTCGTCGTTGCAGCGGCTGCGGCCGACGCTGATGAGCTGGAACAGCGAGGTGCGCTTGTCCAGGATCTCGAAGGGGCCGTGGAAGAAGTCGCAGGTGTTGATGGTGCAGGAGTCGATCTGCAGCATCTCCTGCACGTTGCAGATGCTAAAGACGTAGGCGGCACCAAAGAGCGGACCCTGAGCCATGACGTTGATGCAGGGCTTGTCGGCGTTCTGCTCGGCCCACTTGGCAGCAAGCGGACGGGTGTACTCGACGGCCTTGCGATAGATGGGGTCGACCAAGTCAAACGCGGCCATAGCGGTCTCGTACTCGGCATAGCCCTCGGTCTGCTGCGTAAGCTCCATGGCGATCATGGTCACGACGGCGGAGTTGGTGCGGCCCATGCAGGACTCGTCGACGGCCAGGCTGTCGTACTGGATCTTGTAGTCGCAGACCTCGGTGAGGCCGGACTCGTCAACATAGATGGCGATGGTGCTGGCGCCGTGGTCCTTGGCGACCTGGGCGGCAACGATGGTCTCCTTGGTGCCGCGCATGGACACGACGACGGCCAGGGTGTTCTCGTTGACGTAGGCCGGGGTGGCGTGCACGAACTCGTTGCTGGTGTAGCTGGAGCTCACGACCTGCGTGGCCTCGTGCTCCATAAAGTACTGGGCAGGATAGTTGCCGCCGTTGGATCCGCCGGCACCAATCCACACGACGCGCTTGATGCCGCCCTTGTCTGCCTTGTCAGCCAAAACCTGGGAGACGACATCCTTAACCTGTTCCTGAGTAGTCATCGTGCATCAGCCTTTCTTCTCGTTTGATGCTCTCGATGGCATACAAGTTACATACATGTTTTGGTTATGTCGACTAGTTGTATGCTATATTTATCTTAGAAATTTTGCTGGTAAGGTTTTCGGTAGCTCAATACCAGCGGTTTTATTGTTGTGTTGAATACATGCTTGCTTAGATAAGCATATAAGTTAGATATAGGCTGATCGCATGAAAGCTTCGTCTAAAAAGAAACTGGCCCAATACGAGCGCTTGGCGGGCATGCTGCGTGACCGCATCGCCGCCGGCGTCTACGCGCGCGAAGACAAGCTGCCGTCCGAGATGGAACTCATGGACGAATCGGGGCTGTCGCGCAGCACCGTGCGCCACGCCCTTAAGGTGCTCATTGATGAGGGCCTGGTGCGCACCGAACGCGGGCGTGGCGCCTTTGTGGCCGACACGCCCGCGCTCCACGAGAACAACCTGGTGTTTTCGAGCTATACCAAGCAGGTCGAGGGCCAGGGCATGAAGCCCACCACGCGCACGGTGGACTCGGGCT
Source organism: uncultured Collinsella sp. (assembly GCA_900544225.1). Lineage (GTDB taxonomy): Bacteria > Actinomycetota > Coriobacteriia > Coriobacteriales > Coriobacteriaceae > Collinsella. The sequence continues at coordinate 5,291 of UQUD01000042.1, read as the reverse complement.
TTACCAAGGCGTGCGGCAGCATAGCTAAGTTCTTTGATGCCGCCGTGGGCAGTAAGCTCGTCAAACTTGTCCGTCTGCGTTATCTGGACGATGCGCCACTGTGCCTGGAGACCACCTATCTGCCGCCAAGCTTTGGGTCGCTCATCGATCGCGATATCAACGGTTCGCTCTACGCCACGCTGCGTCAAGAATTCCATCGCGCGCCGGCACAGGGACATAAGACCTTTGAGGTGTGCTATGCCTCGCAAAACGAGGCGTTTTTGCTCAACGTCGAGCGCGGGCAGGCGCTGATCCTGATCACCGACTACGTCTACGACACCGACGGCCGACCGCTCCATGTCTCTAAGCGCATCCAACGCACCGACCGCGCCAAATACACCGAGCCAATCGGCTAACCTGCCAAAATAAACCTGTCCCTAAATGGTAGGTTTGGGGAGGTCGGGGAACCAGGTTGGTTTGGGTTGGTTGGGTGTGCGCTCGGCTAGGACCAACTCCATCCAGCACATGTCGTACCAGCGGCCGAACTTTTGGGCACAGCGATCGAAGGCGCCCACCAAGCGATATCCCATATGGGCATGGAAGTCCTGGCTATTGTGCGTTAGATACTCGTCGTCCTTGTCGTGCGGCACGGCGATGAGCGCGCACATGTTGGTGATGCCCATCGCGATCAGGCACTGCTTGAGCGCATCGTGCAGCTTGCGACCCAGCCCGCCATGGCGCACATCGCGTGCCAGGTAGATCGACGTCTCGACCGACCAGTCGTATGCCTCGCGGCTGTTAAGCGAACTCACGTAGGCATAGCCTACCGGACGCCCGTCCAACTCCATCACCAAATACGGATAGCGCTTGAGCGTACGCTCAATACGCCCGGCGAACTCCTCAACGCTCGGCACCTCGTATTCGCAGGTAATCGCCGTCTGGCGCACATACGGCTCATAGATGACAAGCAACACCGGCGCGTCTTCGGGCGTCGCCAGGCGAATCGTCGGCTCGGACATCTCGGTCATACAACCCTTCTCCCTCAAAAACAAAGGCCGCCTTGCGCCAAACCCAGCGCAAGGCGGCCCCTCGTCATTACATCAGGCTACAGGACAGCCGCCAGCGCGTCGATGTCCTCCTGCGTCGTGGCCCAGCTGGTGCAAAAGCGCACCACCGTGTGGGTCTCGTCGTACTTTTCCCAGTACTCGATCGAGGCATGCTCGCGAATGTGGGCCATGTCCTCGTTGGGCAGAATCACAAACTGCTGGTTTGTGGGCGTCTCCAAAAAGAACTGGTAGCCGCGCTCGTGCAGCACGCGACGAAGCGTCTGAGCCGTCTCGATCGCCTGGCGACCAATCTCAAAATACAGGCCATCGGTAAAGAGCGCCTCAAACTGCACGCCCGTCAGACGGCCCTTGGCCAACAGCGCGCCGTGCTGCTTAATACGCGGAATGGGATGCGCCGGGGCGTGCATGCCGCAGAACACCACAGCCTCGCCGCAGAGCGCGCCGCACTTGGTGCCGCCGATGTAGAACACGTCACACAGCTGCGCCAGCTCGGGCAGGGTAATGTCGCACTCATCGGCCGCCAACGCATAGGCCAGACGGGCGCCATCCACAAACAGCGGAATCTCGCGCTTCTGGCACACTGCGTGAATCGCCGCGAGCTCGGCCTTGGAGTACAGCGTGCCGTACTCGGTCGATAGACTCACGTACACGGCGCCCGGGAACACCGTGTGCTCATAGCTCTCGTTTTCGTAGAACACCTGGATATAGTTCTCGAGGTCCTCGGCGTGCATCTTGCCCTCGTAGCCGGGGATGGTGAGTACCTTGTGGCCGCCAAACTCGATGGCGCCCGCCTCGTGGCAGGCGACGTGGCCAGTCTCGGCAGCAACGACGCCCTCGTACGGCGCGAGAAGCATGTCGATCACCGTCGCGTTGGCCTGCGTGCCGCCCACCAGAAAAAACACGTCGGCATCGGGGGCCTGGCAGGCCTCGCGAATAAGGTGCTTGGCACGCTCGGTATGTGCATCGGTACCGTAGCCGGGCTGCGGCTCCATATTAGTGTCGACGAGCGCCTGCAGCACCGCCGGGTGTGCGCCGTGGGAATAATCGTTGTTAAACGCGAGCATGGCAATCCTCTCTTACCGGGTATCGGCCAGATGATTCAAACGGAGCTATTGTACGCCGTTGGGATAGGCAATACGCGCGGCAAGGCACTCAAGCGCCAGCACCAGGGCAAAGCCGCAGCTCACGTCACTCAAAAAATGCGCTCCGATCACGATACGGCCAAAGGCGACGAGCGCCGCGACCACAGCCGCCGTCCAAAAGACCACCCGGCGGCGCGACGGCTTTTCCTTAAAGGCCGCCGCGGGAAGCCCGGCGAGCATGAGGCCAATCGCCGCATGCGCGGTGTGTCCACTCGCGAACGACTTAAAGCCGTCCTTGATTACGCCGGCGGCGATATAGCTCCACTTGTCGGGGTTGCCAATCACCCACCACGGCTGAAAATTGAGCCCCGGCGTGACCTCGATCACGCGCATGCGCGGGCGCGACCACAACGGCTTGACGATCACGTTGAGGATAATGGCCTGAGCGACCCACACGGCAAGCACCATCAACGCCCAGCGCGTGAGCTCGTCAGGCTCGGTCGCGCGCGTGAGGCGATAGACGATAAGGTTGGCGGCGATCACCAGCACAAACGTCAGCACCAGCTGAACGGCAATGAGTTTACCGCCAACCCGCAGGGACGAAACGATCTCGTAGCCGGCCAGGCCAACGTTGATCAGAACGCCCAGCACGGCGAGCCATTCGCTCCCCCTGGAGTCGGGACGCACCGCGCGTACGAGCATAACGCCCGCGACGCTCGCCGTCAGCTCGAACGGCAGCTCGCCGGCGGCCTCGATAAAGCGACCGTACATGCTGCCGATATTGAACAGCGCGCTCGAGATCTGATAATCGAAGAAACTGCCCACGCCCAGACAAAGGCACAGGACAACCGCGATAATGGCGACATCTTTCTTATAGATGTATCCGAACATGCTTTCCTTTCGATGGAGCCAGAGTGCCCAAATGGGGCGTTTGCAGCGTCGACCCGTTAGTCGTCGTCGCTCGCACCCAGCTGTTGCAGCAGCATGAGCGCCGCGGCCACCGGGCCGGTGCCGTCGTTGGCGTCGAGACCGCGACCCAGGCCGCTGCCCGCACCGGCGCCTGCCTTGTAGGGCACCGACAGCTTGCGGCTCTTGGGGAAGTTCACCGCGCCATAGCGGGTCTTTAGCTCAAAGGCCACCTTCTTGGGCACGTCGACGCCCAAAAACGTGATGCGACCGCCGCTGAGCGTGACGCTCTCAAGCCCCAGGCGCTCGCCGCGAATGCGGATTCGTGCGCGATTGAACAGGTTGAGTCCTGCCAACGGCAGCTCGCCATGCGCGGCCTCGGTCTCTTCCTGCACCTCATCGATGCTCTCCAGGTCCTCGGCCGCTGCGAGCTTGCGGTACACGAGCACGCGCTGGTCCACCGCCGGCAGGTACTCCTCGGACAAGAAGTAGTCGGCCGGCAGATTAATACCCACGCTCGCCGCTTCCACGCCGGCGTCGTCATCGCCGCGCGCCTCGGCCACAGCCTGGCCCAGCATCTGCGTAAACAGGTCAAAGCCCACGCTCGACAGGTTGCCGTGCTGCTCGGCCCCCATAAGCGAGCCGGCGCCGCGAATCTCCAGGTCGCGCATGGCGATGCGCATGCCGCTGCCCAGGTCCTGGAACTCGGAAAGTGCGGTCAGGCGCGCCGTCGCCTCCTCGGTGAGTGGCAGCTCGCCCGGGAACATAAAGTACGCGTAGGCCTGCGTGGCAGAGCGACCCACACGACCCTTGAGCTGGTAGAGCTGCGCCAGGCCCAGGCGCTGCGAGTCCTCGATGATCAGCGTGTTGGCGGTCGCGTTGTCGATACCGCTCTCCACGATGGTCGTGGCGATGAGCACGTCGATCTTTTTGGTCGCGAACTCGATCATCACGTCCTCGACCTCGCGCGGACTCATCTTGCCGTGCGCCACACCCACGCGCGCCTCGGGCGCGGCCTCGTGCACGCGCGCCACGGCGTCGTCGATGGTCTTGACGCGGTTGGACACGTAGTACACCTGGCCGCCGCGGCCCACCTCCAGGCGAATCGCCGCGCTTACCACGTCGGGGTCGTACTCCCCCACGTGCACGATCACGGGACGACGCCCGGTCGGCGGCGTGGTGATCAGGCTCATGTCGCGCACGCCGCTCGTGGCCATCTGCATGGTTCGCGGAATAGGCGTTGCCGAAAGCGTGAGCACGTCAATCTGCTCGCGCAGGTTCTTGAGCTGCTCCTTGTGCTGCACGCCAAAGCGTTGCTCCTCGTCGATGATCACCAGGCCCAGGTTCTTGGGGTTCACATCGGCCGAAAGCAGACGGTGCGTGCCGATGAGCACGTCGATCGTGCCCTCGGCAAACGCCTTGAGCGCGCGCTTTTGCTGCGCCGGGGTGCGGAAGCGGCTGAGCACTTCGACCTCGAGGCCAAACGGGGCAAAGCGCTCAAAGAACGTCTCGTAGTGCTGCTGGGCCAGAATGGTCGTGGGGCAGAGCACCATGACTTGGCGGCCGGAGTCCACGCACTTAAACGCCGCGCGCAGGGCAACCTCGGTCTTACCAAAACCCACGTCGCCACACAGCAGGCGGTCCATGGGCTTGGGCGCCTCCATATCGGCCTTAATGTCGGCGATGGCCTCCAGCTGGTCGCGCGTCTCGTCGTAAGGAAAGCTCTCCTCCATCTCGATCTGCTCGGGCGTGTCAGGCGGGCAGGCGATACCCGCGATTGATGAGCGGCGCGTATACAGGTCGACCAGGTCAAACGCCAGCTTTTTGGCGTTCTTGCGCGCCTTGTTGGTGGCGCGCGTCCAGTCGGCTGTGTTGAGCCTGGTCAGGCGCGGTTTGTCGCCGTCGGGGCCAACATAACGCGTGATACGGTCGACCTGCTCGAGCGGCACGTAGAGCTTGTCGCCGTCGGCATATTCCAGCAAAAAGTAGTCGCGCTCTTTGCCGCCCACTTCCTGACGCGCAATCTCGCTAAAGAGTGCGATGCCGTGAGTGGCGTGCACCACGTAGTCGCCCGGCTTAAACGGGAAGGTGATCTGCGTAATGTCCACCTTGCGGCGGCTGCGCGCGCGGTTGGCATCCATACGGGCGTTGAGGTCGGCGATCGAGAACACGGCCAGGTTGGCATCGGGCACCACCACGCCCTGCGGCAGGGCGGCATCGACAAAGGTCACGCGCCCGCGCGAGATGGTGGGCACGG
>UQUD01000041.1 GCA_900544225.1 uncultured Collinsella sp. | reverse complement strand
CGTCGCGACAACAAAAAAGCGACCGGCATCCGCCAGTCGCTTTTCTATTCTATGGTGGGCCGTCAGGGGTTCGGGCCCGCTGCGCGGGCGACCGCTGCGGCGCTTTCGCGCCTTGCGCGCTGCGCTGGCAAACGCTCGCGCGTTTCCTCAGCTCCGCGCCCTTTCGGGTTCGAACCCATGAAGGGGCGACAAAAAAGACGGCCAACCGAAGTTGACCGCCTCAACAATCTTTGGGTGGGCCGTCAGGGGTTCGAACCCTGGACCTTGGGATTAAAAGTCCCCTGCTCTGCCAGCTGAGCTAACGGCCCGCGGGTGGCATTGTACCACGGTCTGGGACTATTCCCAACTCCATTGGCCGTTCTGGAAAATCACAACTTCGCGTCCATCGGGCGTAATGCCTACAATATCGATGTCGTCCGTGCCAATCATAAAGTCGACGTGCGTGCTCGAAACGTTGACGCCATGCTCAATGAGCTCCTCTTTGGACATATCATATCCACCCTCAATGCACTCGGGGAAGCCGACTCCCAGTGCAAGATGGCAGCTGGCATTCTCGTCATAGAGCGTGTCATAGAACAGGATGCCGCTTTCGCGAATCGGCGTGTTCTTGGAAATGAGCGCAACCTCTCCCAGATGAGCAGCGCCCTCGTCAGTATCGATGATACTTGCGAGTGTCGCCTTTCCCACACGGGCGTCGTAATCCACCACACGACCGTTCTCGAACTTGATCCAAAAATCGTCGACCTTGTTACCGTGATGGATAAGCGGCATTGCGGAATAGACGATTCCGTCAGCACGCATACGATCGGGCGAGGTGAAGACCTCCTCGGTGGGGATGTTAGGGAAGAAGGGGTGACCGTTGGGGGTCTCGCCCTTACCGCCGGCCCACTCATGCCCCTTCGTCATACCAATTACCAGGTCGGTTCCATTCGAAGCGGTATAGCGCAGACAGTCAAAACGATTGTCGTTTAGGAAGCGCAAGTTCTTTTCGAACGCCGCGTCATGAAGCTCCCAGTCGCTCTCCGGGTCCTGGCCATCGGCGCGAGCGGTGTGCAGAATCGCATTCCATAGTTTATAGATTGCAACCTCATCGGCGTCTCCCGGGAACACCTCGCGCGCCCAAGCCACGACCGGAGCGCCGGCGATGCACCACGGATTGATGTTGTAATCCAGTCCACGGCGGAAAACTTTGCACTGCGTATTCCTCGCCTTGGATGCCGCGGCCGGCTTGGCTGGATCGATGCCCTTGAGGGCTGCAGGATCCGCACCCTCAATAAAGATAAAGCAGGCACCGTCCTGGGCCAGGGAATCCAGCTGCAGGCGCTTCCACTCGGGCGTCTGCTCAAAATAGCTTTTATCGACATGCTCGTACGTGAACCTCGTCACGGCGTCATCGGCCCAAATGACCGTCACGTGACCAGCGCCGGCGGCATAAGCCTCCGCGACCACCACGCGGGCAAAAGGCGCGCACTCGACCGGAGACTGAACGACGACCTCCTGGCCGGGCTTGACGTTTACGCCCTTGCGGACGACCAGGCGCGCGTAGTTTTTAATCTTGGGCTCCAGGGCCTTCATGCCCTCCAAAGCCTCTTCGACCGTCAGGGCAGCTCGAATCATGTGCCACTCCATCTATCTATAGAACAGTAAAAAGGCGCGCCGCAAAAACGACGCGCCTTATATCTTAGCGATATGTATGGATACAAACGCTACTTCTTCTTGGAGTCCTTCTTGTCCTCCTCGGCAGCCGAGCGCTCGATAAGAGCGTTGAGCTTGTTCTCGGACATGCCCTCGGCCTGCGCGCGGTACATGTTGCGCAAGGGACGAATACGAACGAAGTCGTAGATAAAGTCACCCAGGATGATGACATAGGACAAAACGATGCCGACCATCTGAACAGGACTGGACACCGTGCCGCCGGGAGCGAAGTAGAGCGAAGCCCAAATTGCCACGACGAGTACCATGCCGATGGCGAGCACGGCCCACCAGATACGACGGCGCTTGGTGTAGTCCTCATCCTGCTTGAGAAGAATATTCGACACCGTATAGATACGATCCTCGCGAGCACGCTGCTTGGCCTTGCGGGCGCGCTTCTCCTCCTTGGAAAGGCCTTCCAGGTTTTCACCCTTCTCGAGCTCTTTGCGGCGAGCTTTAGACGAAGCCGGCACGACGCGAACGGAGCTCGCTGCTTGGCGGGCGGGTTTAGCAGATGCGGCGGACTTGCGCGCAACCCCGGTAACTTCGTGGGATTGCGTGCGCTTGTTCGTGGCGCTACGGGTACTCACTTATGCGTTCTCCTTCATGCTTGTGAACTGGGAGCCCGTGATGATCTGGAAGGCCTCGCGATAGCGCTCGGACGTGCCATCGATGACCTCGGCGGGCAGGTGCGGGGTCTCCCCCGTCATATCCCAGTTGGCCTTGAGCCAATTGCGGACGAATTGCTTGTCGTAGCTAGGCTGGATCTTGCCCTCCTCGTAGCTGGCGGCGGGCCAGAAACGGCTGGAGTCGGGCGTGAGGCACTCGTCGATCAGCGTGACCTTGCCATCGATAACACCAAACTCAAACTTGGTGTCGGCAATGATGATGCCACGGGTCGCTGCATACTCGGCAGCAGCCTTGTAGATCTTGAGAGACAGATCGCGAATCTGCCTGGCGATGTCCTCGCCAACGATCTCGCAGCAACGCTCAAACGAGATATTCTCGTCGTGATCACCGATCTCGGCCTTCGTGGACGGCGTGAACAGCGGCTCGGGAAGCTTGGAGGCCTCGGTCAGACCCTCGGGCAGCTGGATGCCGCAGACGGTGCCGTTCTCGTCGTAGGTCTTCTTGCCCGAACCGGTCAGATAGCCGCGGACGATGCACTCGATGGGAATCGTCTGGGCCTTCTTAACCAGCATGGCGCGGCCTGCGAGATAGTCACGATACTCGGCAAACTCCTCGGGGAAATCCGCCGGATCGATGGAGACGAGGTGGTTGGGGACGATATCGGCAAACTTGTCGAACCAGAATGCCGAGATGCGGTTGAGCACCTCTCCCTTAAACGGAATCTCGTCGGGGAGAATAAAGTCGAACGCAGAAATGCGATCGGTGGCGACCATCAAAAGGTTTTCGCCGGCATCGTAGATATCACGAACCTTGCCACGGGAATCCGGACGACGCTCCATCGTTGTCACGTGAGTCACTCCTTACCTAAATACGACAGAAATGCGGGTTCTTTCCCGCATGTTTTCGCAAACTCGGAGCGGCAGGAACGCGGCCCCTCCTTCACCGAATAGCGAAAAGCTAGTGCTCCATTGTAGTAGATGCCGCGTCCGCCGTGTGCTCGCGAGGCAGATGAATCGTAAAAGTCGTACCCTTTCCAAGCTCCGACTCCACGGATATGTAGCCATGGTGACGCTCGACGATTTGCTTGGTCACGGCGAGGCCAACGCCCAGGCCGCCGGCTTCGCGGGCGCGGCTGGCATCTGCGCGCCAAAATCGCCCGAAGATGCGCGACAGGTCGTCCTTGGCAATACCGATACCGGTATCCGAAACGGCAATACTGACATGCTTGCGGTCACTGAGCACCGACACCACGACCCAACCGCCCTCGGGGGTGTAGCGCATGGCGTTGCTCATGAGGTTGATGACGCACTGCGTGATCATGTCGGGATCGGCCTCGACGACATCGTCGTGACCTTGGGTCTCGTCAGCAAAGCGCAAGCGCAGATCGCGGTCGACAAACAGGCGCTCCTGGGCATTGACGATGGAACGCACGAAAGGAACCATGTCCACCGGCTCAAGGTTGAGCGGGGCCGTGCTGTTTTCCATGCGCGACAGGTCGAGCATCTGCTGCACCAGACGAGCCAGGCGACGCGTCTCGGAAGCAACGGTCTCCAAATGCTCATCGTCGGTGGGATACACGCCATCCTGCATGGCCTCGACCGTTGCGAGCATGGCCATAAGCGGCGTGCGAAGCTCGTGTGCAACGTCTGAGGTCAGGCGCTTCTCGTGTTTCATATCCTTCTCCAGCGAGGTGGCCATCTCGTCGAAGGTCTCTCCCAGCTGATCGATTTCGTCATCGCCGCGCAAGCCCGTACGAGCCGACAGGTCGCCGTCACGGATTTGCTTTGCGGTACTGGTGATGCGATGAATCGGCTTGGTGAGCATGCGCGACACGAGCGATCCGATAACGACCGAAATGCAGATTGCAACAACCGCGGCGAGGGCCATGGCGTTAAAGGTCTTCTCCCTAAACGCAGAGTCCGCCTTGGTGAGCAGAGCGTCGGAGCCGATGGCCCACAGCTTTACCTGTCCGACATGCTCGCCGGAAGACGTTATGATTTCGACGTTGGCGACGCTATCGGAGTCGGTGGGCGCCGACGAGACCGGGCTATGCGAGGCCTTTTTACCGCTCGAGCTGCTCGACGGTGATTCGCTCTCGCGCACATCGGCGGTCGCACTTGCCGAAGGCCATGAGTCGTCATAGACGACAACGCCTTTCTTGTTGACGACCTGCATACTCAGGTCGTCGGACACCAAACTCGATGTCGCGACCGTGCGCAGCTCGCCCGCAGTCCAGCTGCCGTTTTCCTCATACGACGTCGCAAGCTTTTCGGCAGCAGAATTGGCGATCTCGACGATATTGGAGCGCGTGTAATCCGAAAAGACGGTGCCCCACACAACGGAGACAACGCCCACCAGCACCAATACCGTCATGAGCGACGTCAGGGCAAAAGCCAATGCCATGCGCGAGGGATAGCTCATCGCTGGCCGTGAATCGGAACGAGGCGTGTTCCAACTTGCCTTGGAACCCGCCTCGTTCTCCTGCTTGTGCTTTTGTCCGATTTCAAAGCGCGCAGGTGTCATATGTGATTTCCCTATTTCTCGTCCGACTTATCGGTCTTGGCCGGGGCCTCAAAGCGATAGCCGACACCGTGAACGGTGTAGAGCCACTTAGGCTTCTTGGGGTCGTCGCCCAGCTTGGCGCGAAGGTTCTTCACGTGGCTGTCGATGGTGCGCTCGTAACCCTCAAAGTCGTAGCCGAGCACCTTCTCGACCAGCTCCATACGGTTATAGACACGACCGGGATGACGAGCAAGCGTGGTGAGCAACTTAAACTCGGAAGCAGTCAGGTCTACTTCCTTGTCCTCGACCAAAATCTTGTGTCCTGAGATATCGATGACCAGATCGCCAAAGTCGAGCACCTCAACGGCAGGCTCGTCTGCCTGGTGAGCACGGCGGAACAGGGCACGGACGCGGGCGACGAGCTCGCGCGGCGAGAACGGCTTGATCAGGTAGTCGTCGGCACCAAGCTCGAGGCCGATGATGCGATCCTCGATCTCGCCCTTGGCGGTAAGCATGATAATGGGCACATCCGAGGTATCGCGGATAGTGCGGCAAACGCGCTCGCCGGGAATCTTGGGGAGCATAAGGTCGAGTACAACCAGGTCGAACTGGTGCTTCTCGAACTCCTCGATCGCAGACTGGCCGTCGCCGACGCCAACAACCCAGTAGCCCTCGCGCTCGAGATAGGCAGCGACAGCGTCACGGATTGCCTTCTCGTCCTCGACCAGCAGAATCTTTTTTGCATCTGAAGCCATAACACGGCCCCCCTGTCTCAATTAACTAAGAACAAGCCCATTTTAACGCACCTATGCCCACCGAGCACCGCTACAGTGCGGCGGCTCGGCGGGCGGCACTCACAATTACAACGCGCTTATTCCCCCGTTGGCGCCTTTTTAACCCCTCGGCGCTAAAGAGAGAACAGGCGGGCAGTGACCGTCTCGGGAATTCCTTGGCTATTACGCACCGTGGCATAGGTTAAAAACGTATTCGATTTACCCGCCGTAGCTGGATAATCGCCATATTCGAGAGCGCGGTCGGGCGACAGCAGCGAACCATAGGTTTTGGCGGAGGTATCGATCAGAAAATGCGAGGCCTGAACCTTAACCAGATATTTGCCCTTTCTGCCGGCAGCACACGCAAGCGGCTCGCGCGACAGGAATAGGAACGTCCCGTTCTCGTTACCGATATAGGTGCCCATGTTGCCTAGACTTCCCACGCCGTTATAGGTGGCCTCGATGGAGAACACAAACGTGTCACCCATATATACGGCCTCGAAGGGAGACACCGATGAGGGAAGGACCAGCTGAGCCCTCTTGGTATTGTTGCCGTCCGTCAGGTCGATCGCCGTCATGCCGTAGTAGACGCCCTCGTCGTTGCGCACACGCGGGGAAATGGTCAAGATGCCGTCACTCACGCGCGGGGCGGATGCAAAGCGACCCGTTGACTTCCAAATGGCCTCGGCCTTTGCCTCATCGAGCGAGCGGCGGTAGCAATACGAGTCATGGCTCGTCTTATTGCCGCCTGCAGCAGGCATCTTGTACCAAATGACGGACGATCCGAACGCCGTAAACAGCGGCGGATCGTAGTCCTTGCCGCCTCGGTCGAGCTCGACCGCATCGCCGGCAAGCGACGCGCCTGCCGTATTTTGCGCATAGAGCTTCCACGATGCGTTCGCAAAGTTCATCTCGATCCAAGCAAATACGCCATCGCCGGCGCGGACATCGTAAAACGAATACCCCGCACCTTCGACGGGGTCCTCGATGAGTGTCGTGAGCGAACCGTCGCCCAGGTTGAGCACACCGAGCGTGTTGGCATGCCGCGCCGATGCGGGTGCCATCATCGCCGCGGCGTAATCGCCGTCGCAGTAGTACAGCAGCGTACCCAGAGGCAATGTCCATGAAGCTGCAGGCTCGAGGTCGATTTCGACAGCCTCGTACTCATCCGTAATCGAGACAATCTTTGAATCGTCCTTGATAACCTGCGGCTCGCCGGCGGCATCATCACTCGTGCCCGTTTTTTTCGAGCAACCGGCCAGTACGGCAGCAGTACCGGTAGCGGCGCCACCCAGCACAAAACCTCGACGCGTTATTCCATTCTTAAAGCGGTCGGCGATACCCATTAGGCGATCTCGGCGCGAGCGGCCTCGATAGCGCGCGTAAGCTGATCGGCGCAGGAGGTCTTTTTCATACCGCAGGTATTACCAGCGAGAACCTCGATTACGCGATCGGCAGGAGCACCCTCGACCAGCTTGGAGATAGCCTTGAGATTGCCGTCGCAGCCGCCGGTAAACTCGACGCCCAGCACTTTGCTGCCGTCATCGGAAAGATTGAGGTGGATATTGCGAGAGCATACACCCTGAGGCTTGTAGTCAAAACTAATCATTGAGATCCCCTCTCAGAAAGAAATTTCAGACGTCTATTATCCCCGCCTGGGCCGACTTATTCTCGTAAGCACCGATTCAACATCCTACGATGCATAGATTAGTGGGGGCAAGATTAGCAGCCCGTACCCCGTGCGTGGACTGTGCGCTTCTCCCGATACATATTGTGGTCGGCGACACGATATACATCGGCCAGCGTATTTCCAGCCGTCTCGACGGTCGCCACGCCAATCGATGCGCTGACCGTCAGTGCCTCATCGCTTACCGCGGCAAGACCGAGACGAAGATCCTGTTCCAGCCCGAGCGCAGACTCGTTGTCAGTATGGGGGCAAACCAGCAAAAACTCGTCGCCGCCAACGCGCATCGGCAGGTAATCCGCACCAGCCACCCGCCGCAGCACGGACGCCGTCCGTCGCAGCAGTTCATCCCCCATCTCGTGACCGTAGATATCGTTGGTCCGCTTGAGATAATTGCAGTCCAACATAATCACGCTCACGGGCAAGCCCTCGTTTACCAGGCTATCTCCGCGCGATTCAAGGTAGTTGCGGTTGCGAAGCCCCGTCAGTTTGTCTTGGTATGTCAGCTCCTCGGCATGCTTGACCATCGATATGTTGTGCGTCGCCACGACGACCGACTCCAGCCGGCCTTGCTCATCGCGATGCTGGGGGACAACCTGTAGCGAGTACCAAGCGCCTCGACAATCTCGCACCTCGGCAGCCAAGTACGGTACGCCCTCCATACGTTCGCGAAGCGTACTTATATCTACGAGTCCCACAACCGCTTCGCGGCTTTCGGGGCTCACGATATCCCGGCAGACCGTGTCCATAAAGTCATATGCCTCGCTGTGCTCGGCAAATATCTTCGCTATCGTCGGCGACATATTGATTCCCTCGATCTCGAGGGTGTCGAGATGCAAAAGGAAGGTCGAATCGTAGATGGCGCTTATGGCATTGATAATGCCGAGCTGTTTATCCTTTTCGACCAAATTGCGGCGATCAACGATATTTCGAGCCAACAGTACCACGACCCAAAACGCAAGGCACACCAAGACGCCAGCGGCGACAAATGTGATCCTGCCAGACATGACCTCAGATTTGGGATACAGCGCAAACAGGCGGTAGTCCTTGTATGCCGCACGCACCGCGTACCATTTGTCTCCTCGATATTCGATGCGCGTTAGGCCATCGTCTTTCCACTCAACCCCTGCGCTGGTGAGGAATCGGGCGAGCGACACGTCAGCATCGGCGCTGTTGGATGAGACAATCTCCGCATCCTCCATAACAAGCACCGTGGGGCCCTGGTGGAAGGTGCTGTTCGAAAGCACGTCGGCTATGGCATATGAATAGTCGTCCGCTGGATCGGAAACAAATGAGCGGTATGCCAAGGCAACGCCGTCGCCATACGGGATAGCACAGACGGCAAAAACGACACCACGGCGCTCGACGACAGTTGAGTAGGTCACTTTGGAACCTTGATACATCGATGCGACCGGCGCACAGGCCAGCTCCTCTCGCCACAACATGAGCGGATCGCGACCATCGATGTCGTAGTGGGCAGCCATATGGCCATCGGAGTCCATGACCATCAGCCCCGAAAGGTTCTCGGCATGGACAAATTGCTCGATAAGATCGTCGTTAACCTCAACGCGATCAGAGGACAGGAACGTCGCAAACGATTCGACCGCGGCGAGCAAATCGTGCGTCTCTTCGGTTTTTCTCCCCTGTTCGTAGCGGTCATATTTTTCGCAAGCGTTTTCCAAAAACGCCATGGTTTCTTGGCCAAACCCAAGCGTTTTTTCGAGGCAGCGATGGGTTCCAACCGTATACAACAGGCCTAACAAGACAGCGCTGACAATAACGCCGACAGCTATGACGGTCAGAGTCTTTCGACGCAAGCGGTGCTCATCATTTGTCATGGATTTGCTCCTTGCCCGCCCGTTGTCGCTCCTGTCTTGTAATTGCCCACAATACGGTCAATCGTGCCATCTCGGTCCATGGCAAACAATGCGGTATTGAGATCCTTTACGATCGGTCCTTCATAGCCGTCATCAAACGCGACGCCCAGATCAACCGTCATAACGTTGTCAGCGAACACGCGGTAAAGGCCGGGATACCGGGCGACAAGTCGGTCAAGCGGCTGAACGTCCGCCATCCAACAGTCGACATACCCTTTGGCGAGGGCGGCTTTGCAGAGTTCGGCAGAACCATACGATTTGATTTGCACGTTCGGCGAGATTTCCAGATCCCCTGCGAGCAATCGGCGTTCACTCACCGAGCCCGCAATTACCGCGATGGTCTTGCTTCCATCGAGATGCGCCAAGGACTTGATGCCACTCGTTTTCTTGGCGGCAACCGAGACCGTCACGGTTAGATACGGCTCGGTCCAGCAATACTTATCCTCGCGATAACAGGGAGAATAATCACACCACAGGCAATCGATATCACCGTTTTCGAGCAGCCGGTCGCGATCGTTCCAGTCAATATCGACAAACTGTGGCTTGAGCCCCGCACGCTCACACGCCTCGCGGGCGATGTCGATATCGATACCGGCGTAATCGCCCGTGGTATCGACATACACATAGGGGTCGTTATCCGTAACGCCGATTTTGAGTACCGGGAGATCTTTGTCGGCTTCATTCGAGGAGAAAGAGCTGCTTCGAACGGTATACGTCAAGGCGGCCACACAGGCGGCAACAAGGAGCATGAGCGCAAACGAGACGATGGCGGCTCGCTTGATACGTCCGGGCACAAGCCTCCCTTCATCGAAACAGCAGTCGGATTTCATTGTATACCCGGGGCTGATGCGGCGATAAAAAAGCGCCTCACCCAAGATGGGCAAGGCGCCAAAGGTTGGAATGCATCCGCAAACGGCCGAATTAGGTTAACCCTACTCGAAGCTCAGCTGCTCCAGGCGATCGAAGACCGTGTCGATGCGGGTGAGGAAGTCCCACGGATCAAAGATCTCGTCGAGCTTCTCCTGGCTGACGGTGCAGCGCGGATCGGCCTCGAGACGCTCCTTAAAGGTGGGACCGGAGACACAATCCTGCACTTCGTGCCAGGTGGCCATGGCGTTTTCCTGCACGATAGCGTAGGCGTCCTCGCGGGTGATGCCAGTGTCGACGAGGGCCAACAGCACCTTGGAGGAGAAGATAAGGCCGCGGGTCTTGTTGAGGTTGGCCATCATGCGAGCCGGATACAGCTGCAAGCCGTCGATAACGCGGATGAGGCACTGGAACATGTGGTCAAGCGCGATGAAACTATCGGCCTGGGCGACACGCTCGGCAGAGGAGTGCGAAATATCGCGCTCGTGCCACAGGGCGACGTTGTCGAAGGCGACCTGGGCGTTGGACTTCACGATGCGCGACAGGCCACAGACCTTCTCCATGGTGATCGGGTTGCGCTTGTGCGGCATGGCGGAACTGCCCTTTTGACCCTTGCGGAACGGCTCCTCGGCCTCGAGCGTATCGGTCTTCTGCAGATTGCGAACCTCGGTAGCGATACGCTCGCAGGTGGCCGCCGTGGTGGCAAGGACGCCGGCGAGGTAGGCGTGATGGTCGCGGCTGATGACCTGCGTGGACAGCGGGTCGTGAACCAGGCCCAGGTGCTCGCAGACGTACTCCTCGACGAACGGCTCGATGGAGCTGTAGGTGCCGACAGCACCCGAAATGGCACCGAAGGCAACGTTCTTGCGGGCATCCTCGAGACGGTCCAGATCGCGCTTGAGCTCCCAGGCCCAAGAGCCAAACTTCATACCGAAGGTCATCGGCTCGGCGTGGATGCCATGAGTACGGCCGGCACAGAGTGTGTTGCGCTCCTCGAAGGCACGACGCTTGCAGATCTCGCCGAGCTTCTTGACGTCCTCGATGATCAGGTCACAGGCCTGGGTGAGCTGGTAGCACAGAGCCGTATCGCCCAGGTCGGAACTGGTCATGCCGTAGTGGACCCAGCGGCTGGGCTTGGGGTCGCCCTCGGGAACATCGGCGTCGATGTACTCCTTCATGTTGGTCAGGAAAGCAATAACGTCGTGGCGCGTGACTTCCTCGATCTCATCGACCTTTGCCTTCTCAAAGTTAGCGTGATCGCGGATCCACTGGGCCTCGTCTTTAGAAATACCGATCTTGCCGAGCTCCGCCTGGGCCTCGCAGGCCAAGACCTCGATCTCCTGCCAAATGGCGTACTTGTTTTCGAGGGAGAAGATATGTCCCATCTCCGGGCGGGTATAGCGATCGATCATAGCGGCTCCTTTTTGGTTATTGGCACGTTGGTCGTAACTCAACCATTGTACCGTGCGCAGGTGCAAGTATGGGCAGCAGGCATTAACCTAACATTTTGCCGCAAGAGCGGCCATGGGGACGTCCGCGTATTTGCTTCGCAAATCCGCACCGGCTTTAGGCGCCTGCCGGCGCCTTCGCCTGCTCGCTACAAACGCTTCGCGTTTGCTTTACGCTCGCACCCTGGCGGGTTCGAGTCCCGGCACTTTATTGAAAAAAGCACGGCACCGTAATGGTGCCGTGCTTGTGCTTTTAACTGGAGCGGGCAACGGGACTCGAACCCGCGAGTGTCAGCTTGGGAAGCTGATGCCTTACCACTTGGCGATGCCCGCATATGTGGGGGATAGTATAACGCGGTTGTCTTGTTCGATACAAGGGTGACGATACTTGTTTTAGCTGTGGAGAATCCTCCTAAAAATAGGCCAATTGTGTAGATGAGGACCTGTAGGCTCTTTTATTTACCATTGTCTACCTGCAGATTTATTCCATTGTCTTTCGTAGGCGCCATTTGTCAGATATCGGGCAAGCTTTTGGTCAGGCTCCGGTACTTACCCGCATGAACATCGGGGGTAGCCTCATCCCAAGCGCCGCGGCCTCCCCGTGCGGCGCACGAGGGATAAGGAGCAGCCATGTCCAACGCACCCACGCACTCTGTCCACAGCGCAATCACAGCAGGATCGCTGCTCCTAGTCCTCTTTTTACTTTTAGGCTGCATGACACCGGATGCCGCGCTCGCCGTCGACGGTTATGAATCGCTCGGATTCCGCACTATCAGCAATGAATGCGGTCCTTTTGAAGTTGGCAAATACGAGGCACAGGATTCTTCGATTGCCTACTGCATGAACCAGGAGCGCTTTGGCCCTAGCACACCGGGCGGACCCTGGCTCACCTACAATCAGGGCTGGGTATGGCTCGAAGACGAATTCGCGGCCATCATCTGTCATGGCTACCCCACCGCCACATCCTTTGGCGGGCATAACCTATCCCCCGATCGAGCACGTGCCGCAACCCAACTTGCTGTCTGGATGCTCAACGGCACCACCCATACCGACGGATCATTCTCATATACAACCGCCCAGGGCGTCACAAAGAGCGGAAACTTTTCCGGCGACAATGAGGTCGTTGCCGCAGCGCGCTGGCTCCACGACAGCGCCAAATCGGGAAGCATTAAAGCCGCACCGCATCGCGCACGGCGCTATTTGGGAACTGTGTCGGGCGGCAGCAAGCGTCAAGACATGCTCTACGTGCTCCCGGCCGTCTCCGCATCCTTCCAAAAACAGTCAGCCAACGCCGCCATCACGAGCGAAAACGATACCTACAGGCTCGACGGAGCGAGGTTCGACATCTATGAGAGCGCCGGCGACAAGCGTGTCGGCAGCATCCAGATGGACAGCAGCGGTCGCGCACAGGCGACACTTTTGCCCAATACGGCATATTATCTGGTCGAAACCAAAGCTCCAGCGGGTTATATCCCCAGGAGTGACCGCATCGCCTTTTCCACCGGCAATGACGGCGGGAATGTCGTCATCGATGAGCAGCCCGGTACCATTACCCTGCGCATCGCAAAGGTCGATGCCGCGACAGGGGCAGGTCCTCAAGTCGGCGCGTCACTTGCCGGCGCTGAGTTCACCTGCGTCTCACAGTCTACCCCGGGCTGGTCGCACACCCTCACGACGGATGAGGACGGCCGGGCAACACTTACCGACATCCCCCTGGGCACCTTTACCATCTATGAGTCAAGAGCTCCCGAGGGCTATCTGCCCTCCGATGAAACCTGGAGCTATACCATCGGCGCCGACCAGCTCGGAGACGTGGACGTCGTTGAGCTCGAGCGTCGCATCCCCAACATCCCCATCGCTTTTGACCTCGAGATTTCAAAGTTCAAGGACTGCGGTAATAGCGATGGGTCTGGTATAGAGCAGCCGGCGGAAGGCGTGGTCTTTGAAGTGGTAAGCAACACTTCGCAGCAGGTTGTTGGAACGCTGACCACCAATATCTACGGCTTCGCATCAACCAAAGACCAGGCTGGAGCATGGTTTGGCGCAGGAGAGCGCCCCGATGGCGTCAGCGGAACCATACCGTATGACCGTGCCGGCTACACCATTCGCGAGGTTGTCGACACTGTGCCCGACGGCTTTAAGCAGGCAGGGGAATGGACTGTCACGGCAGAGCAGATCACGGACGGCGCAGAACTTCAGTACATCGTAGACAACCACGCCCTGTCGACACATCTTCAAATCGTGAAGCGCGATGCTCAGACCGGCAACGTCGTACCACGCGCCGGGTTCACCTTTCAGCTGCTCAATGGCGACCATGAGCCCATCTCGCAAACATCATGGCATCCCGCCCATACCGTTATGAATACCTTTACGACCGATGGAACCGGCACCGTCACCCTGCCCGAATCGCTTAACCCGGGCACGTATTACATACGAGAGACTTCCGCCAAGGAACCGTATCTTGTTGGAGAAGATCTGGAGATAACGATTCCCGCCGACATGAACTTAACGCCCGTCGCGGTCGCCTCGTTTTACGACGACGCGGCAACAGGAAGCATCGAGATCGTTAAGAACGATGCCGTAGGCGGGCACGCCCTTGCCGGTGCTGTTTTTGATATCCGCGCCGTGGGCGATATCGTGCGCCCCGACGGCAGTATTGTTGCCCTGGACGGCGAAACCGTCACCACCATCACGACCGACGAGCGGGGATTTGCGTGCGCGAATCATCTTTCACTGGGGTGCGGAACCGCCAACTATGAGGTTATTGAGGTACAGGCACCCGAAGGATACCTGCTCGACCAAAGTGCTCACGCCGTCGAGCTGTCATATGCCGACCAGAAAACACTCGTGATCAATGCGCACCTCGACGTTTCTAACGACTACACCAAAATCGACATCTCCAAATTCGATCTGACCGGCAAACAAGAATTGGAAGGCGCCAGGCTCTCCCTCCACGGTGCCGACGGAACCGAAATTGACGCCTGGACCTCCCCTGACAAGCCGCATCGCATCGAGCATCTTTCACCCGGCACCTACACCCTGCGCGAAGTGATGTCCCCGCGCACCTACGACCTTGCTCAAGACATGACGTTTGAAATTAAAGCTACCGGAGAAGTGCAGACGGTGACCATGAAGGACACACCCATCGAGATCGAGGGTAGAGTCGACAAACGGCAAGAGATTGCCCGCCCTATCGGTAAGGGTCTCGTCGCCAACGGCGATGGCAAAAACCGGGCCGTGGCACAATCCGATACAAACGGTTCCTTCTCCTATACGCTCGATGCTAAAAATGAGTCGAATACCTGGGTTGATGAATTCACCATCACCGACGATCTCGAATGCGCCAAGGACGGCACTGCCAGACTCATCGCCATCGAAACCCCTGTCGCGGCCGGGGACTTCGACGGTCTTTGCACCGTGTGGTATCGAACGTCTCCAGTGGGAGGTATCGATACGGGCGAACAAGCCAATGCAACGCTCAGCGACGGGCATGACAACCCCTGGCTCGAAACCGACGAGGTCAAAAAGCTCTTAGGCGACGATGTGCGTCTCGTCGATTACGACGGGTGGCACCTATGGAAAGCAGATATCTCGACGGCAGAGTCTATCACACTCGATACGAAAGAGATTGATCTTACAGACGACGCCGTCATCACGGGCATCCGTTTTGAATACGGTGCGGTAGCCGCCGACTTTACAACCAGAAGTGAGGCGGGCTCTTGGACCCGAGATGACCTTAAAGACGAACATGACGATCTTGACGATGCCAAGGCGGCCCTTAGCTCGGATGCCCGAGGCGCAGTCGTGCATATGCAGTCAACATCGTCCTATACGCCCCAAACCGCACTTGCCAACAGCGCACGCGTCGATCTTTGCCGCAACGGCGGTGGCGATAAACTCGAGGCGCATGATGAGGACCGCGTCATCCAACGATGCGCCCTGCCTCAGAACCTGCCGGCAACGGGATCTGTTGCCGCCGCCGCATGCATCACCGCACTCCTGACCTCGGGCACTGCAGCCATATGGTTCGCTCGCCTTAGGTCAGCCACAAAGAAGCGCTAGCAAAATGAAAAGGCGGGCGAGCCTGTCTCCCGGCTCGCCCGCCTTGGGCATAAACGATGAATCGGCTATTCAGCAGATGACGAACCGCCATCGATGGCTGCCTGATCGGACTCGGAAATACCGTCGGCACCCAAGCTTTGCTCTTGCTCTACCTCTTCGCTCATTGTCGTCTCGGGTGTCGAACCCTTAACGCCGACGACATATGCGGCCCCAAAACCCAATGCGATTGCGATCAAGGTCAAAATCAGATAGATGGGCCAATGGCGCTTGATGTACGAAAACACGCTGACTCCTTAGCGGGTCTGTCTACGAACGACGAATGACCTCGGTCACAACCTCGGACACCGTAGCGATATTTGTCGGATTAACGTTGTACGGCAGATCGTCCTCGGTGTAAGCACACGCCAAACGTGGGCCATCAACGCCGGCAATCGTAAGGGCGCGACGGCTCGCCTCGAGCGCAGCATAAGCATCGGTCTTGGCATAGGGCATCTCAAATGCACCGCAATCAACATGGAACGACTTGCACACTTTATTGACCAGGTTCATGATGCGTCGGTCACCCTTGAGCAACTGCTGCTCACCCTCGACCGTTACCACCGAAAGCCTGCCGGCACCGATAGACTCGAGGTTGATGAAGAACACACCGCGGAGCTTGTCACGATGCGAGGCCAAAAACGCCCTCATGCCGGCGCCGTCGCAGTCGGACGCGCCCGTTGCGACGAACCAGATATCGTGGCCGAGCAGCTCATCGTCACCCATGGAGGCAACGGCCGAGAGCATATCCTCGGCAGAAGCACCATCGGAGGAGGTGGCGCCGCCCTTCCAACCGTCATCGTCATCCTCGAAGTTATCCCACGAGCCGATACCGCGACCAGACTTCTTGGCGTCGTAATCATCCTCGACGCCAAGCCAATCGCTCATGCTGTCCTGCTCGTTTTTCTTTTTTCGACCGAACAAGCCACCCAGGCCACGTTTCTGCGGCTTGGCGCCCGTCGAAGCAGGAGCCGAGATGGTCTCGAGCGGCTGTGCGCCCGAGGAGATGGGCATGGGGGCCGCGACCGGTGCCGATGTGGGCTCGGGGCCCTGCGCCGTCGCAAAGGGGTCATTTGTCTGTGCCGAAGGATCGGGAAGATCGAACAGCGACGTGCGGGATGCGACGTTGGCCTGTTGCATCGAAGGCAGCGACGGATCGGGGACCGAGGCCAGCGGCGACGAAGAGGGCGCAGGCGCGGAGGCCGGATCGGGGATATTCGTTTGCTGGCGCGGAGGCACCTGAGACGAAATCTGCGCCATGAGGAAGTCAACTGTCTCGTCCTGCGTGGGAGCGACGTTGGCCACCGTGGCACCGGGGTCGCTCGGCGCGGGCATGGTAAAGATCTGCGTAGAATAAGGCCTGGACTCATCCGTCTTGGGAGCCCCGTCAACCGCAGGGGACTCCTGCTCCATAGCAGGAGCCTCGACTTGCTCGGGCGCGCTGGCCTCAACGGAATCGGCCTCGTCGACAACCGAATCATCGGCGGCGTCCTGGGCATCATCGGGGATGGGAAGGGGCTCGGCAATTGCGGTGCCCTGCTTCTCAAACGTCATCGTGGCATCAAATGACATGGTGCCATCGACCGGCTGTTGCGCCTCAAAGGACGTCGTAGCCTCGGCAACGTCGGCGGATGTCGGCTGTGGAGCCTCGAAGGACGTCGTGGCGTCGGCGACATCGACAGGCTCCGGCTGCTCGGCCTCGCTCTGCTCGAACTCCTGTGCCGCACGCTCGCGCTCGACCTCGGCGGCCTGCTGCTGGGCGATGGCCTCC
>UQUD01000040.1 GCA_900544225.1 uncultured Collinsella sp. | reverse complement strand
GCGGGTGGTTTCTGATGCGGCGCGCTGCGCGCCCCGCACAGGCTAAAGCCCGTAAATAAAAGCCCCCGTTGCCGGAGGCTTTCAATTTCGATTGGTGCGGCGTATAGGATTCCGCGCATCCGCTGCGCGGATCCGCACCGGCTTCGCCCGCCTGCCGGCGTGCTCGCCCGCGGGCTAAAAACGCTCCGCGTTTTCTTTACGCCCGCGCCTCGACCGAGGTTCGAATCCATGCAGCGGTGGCATAAAAGAAAAGCCCCCGTTGCCGGAGGCTTTCAATTTCAATTGGTGCGGCGTATAGGATTCGAACCTATGACGTTCTGATTCGTAGTCAGACCCTCTATCCAGCTGAGGTAACGCCGCAGCGCAAGACATATAAAACCACTTTAGTTCATTAGAGTCAAGCAAAATCTCAAACTTTTTTCGCGCGGGCCGCAATTTGTCACGCTGCACCACGAGCATCAGCGCTTTTCGTACGATCGATTGGCTTTTCGATCACATCGAACCCGACGCCAAGCTCCCCCAGAAGCGACCGCACCCGTTGGGCACAGTCGTAGTCGGCAAACGAAATGCTCAGCATTCGGGCCACCTGATTAGAAGATCCAACGCCATAGAAGTGCTCAAGGACAGCAAGCGCCTCATGCGCCACAAACGTCTCGACCACATGCGGCGACTCCTCATAGCACCATTGCGTCAATGGTCCCTCACTCGTCTGCCGAACCACCAAGCCACCCATACCCGACGGCTCGCACGTTACCAGCAGGTGCTCCCCGCCCTCATCACTCTGGAACAACACAACCCGCTCGTCGAACAGCTCCATCACATCCCCTTTCTCTTGCTCTTAGTTAGCAAAAGCATAGCAGGTAAATGCATGTATACAGAACGTTTGTTCGTGTGTTTTCTATCGAGCTGTCCGCACGGCATGGTATAGCCGCACACAAAAAGGGCGCCCCTAAAAGGAGCGCCCTCGCAAATCGCCTATGCAGCTAGTTTACGCGACCGGCTCGATCTTCTCGAGACCACCCATGTAAGGACGCAGAACCTCGGGGATCGTGATGGTGCCGTCGGCGTTCTGGTAGTTCTCCAGAATGGCGGCCATGGTGCGGCCGGCCGGCAGGCCGGAACCGTTGAGCGTGTGCAGGTAGCGCGAACCCTTGAAGTTCTCGGGGTCGCGATACTTGATGTTGGCGCGGCGAGCCTGGAAGTCACCGCAGTTGGAGCAGGAGCTGATCTCCTTGTAGGCGTTGTAGCTCGGCAGCCAGACCTCGACGTCGTAGGTCTGACGGGCAGAGAAGCCCAAGTCGCCGGTGCACAGGCTAATCACGCGATACGGAAGGCCCAGCTGCTGCAGCAGGTACTCGGCCTCGGCGGTCATGCTCTCGAGCTCATCGTCGGACTCCTCCGGCTTAGCGAACTTGACCATCTCGACCTTGTCGAACTCGTGCTGACGGATGATGCCGCGGGTGTCGCGACCGGCGGAACCGGCCTCCTCGCGGAAGCAGGGGGTGAAGGCGGTGTAGCGGCGCGGCAGGGTGTCGGCGTCGAGGACCTCGCCGGCGTGCAGGTTGGTAAGCACGACCTCGGCGGTGGGGATCAGGAAGTTGTCGCCCGAGACGTGATAGGCGTCGTCCTCGAACTTGGGCAGCTGACCCGTGCCAAACATGGTCTGACGCTTGACGACGATGGGCGGCCACCACTCCTTAAAACCACGGCTGGTGTGCGTATCGAGGAAGAAGTTGATGAGGGCGCGCTCCAGGCGGGCGCCGGCGCCACCGAGAACGGTGAAGCGGCTGCCGGAGAGCTTGTTGCCACGCTCGAAGTCGAGGATGTCCAGATCGGTGCCCAGATCCCAGTGCGGCTTAAAGTCGAAGTCGAACTCGCGCGGGGTGCCCCAACGACGGCGCTCAATGTTCTCGTCCTCGTCCTTGCCGTACGGCGTGGCCTCGCAAGGAATGTTGGGCAGGTGAGCCATGAAGTCGTACTGCTCCTGCTCGAGAGCGGTGCGGCGCTCGGCCAGGCCGTCAATCTTCTCGTTGACGGCGCGCACGGCCTCCTTGGCGGCCTCGGCCTCGTCCTTCTTGCCCTCCTTCATCAGGGCGCCGATCTTCTTGGACTCGGCGTTGCGCGTAGCCTGGAGCTCCTCGACCTCGGTGATGACGGCACGACGCTCGTCGTCGAGCTCAAAGAACTTCTCGCGATCCCAAGACGTCTGGCGGTTAGCCATGGCGACATCGATGGCATCGGGGTTCTCGCGAACAAACTTGATATCAAGCATTAGATCCTCCGGCGATATACATTCCATTTAGGTTGCAACCTTGTACATGTATGGGCAAGTATATACTTATGAGCGTTTACGACCCAACTCAACTACGCAAGAAGGCACCCAATGGACGCAGTTTTTTCCTTTTTGTTTGGCACCCGCACCGGTTTTGCCATCCTTTTCGCCGGCGGCATCCTGTTATTTGCGATTCTTGCCTTTGTAATGGAGAAGCGTACCCATAAGATGTACGTCGACCGCGGACCCAAGTCCGAGGATGAGGAAGACAGCTTCTGGGACTAACCTGCCAAAAAGGGACAGGTTTATTTTGGTCGGTTTTATCTGAGCAAACGCAAGCGCCCCGCAACTGGAATTGAGCCAGTTGCGGGGCGCTTTTCGCACATACGACAAAACCGCAGGAAAAACCTGCCAAAATAAACCTGTCCCTAAATGGCAGGTTTTACTGGAGAGTTGCGTCGATTGCCTTGACCAGGGCACTGCGCATGCCGGCGTCCTCGAGCGCAACGACGCCCTTGATGGTGGCACCACCGGGCGAGCATACGGCATCCTTCATCGCCGCAGGATGCTGGCCAGTTGCAAGCTGCAGCTTTGCCGTACCCAGCACCATCTGGCTCACAATGCGATAGGCATCGGCACGCGGGATACCGTGCTTGACCGCTGCATCGCCCAGGGCCTCGATTGCCATGGCGACAAATGCCGGAGCGCAACCACCCACCGTGCCGCCCACAAACAGCAGGCTCGTATCGAGCTCGACGACGGTGCCAAGCTTACCGAGCAGGTCGAGCACAACAGCACGCTGCTCGTCGCTGAGCGTAGAGGATTTCTCGCAGGCGATGACGCCCTCGCCCACCGAAACCGGCGTGTTGGGCACCGTCGAGATGTGCGCGACACCCGGCAGGACCTGCTCCCACTTGGCACTGTCCCAGGTCCAGGCAACCGACAGAACGACCTTTTTGGCAAGAGCATCCTTGAGCGGGACGAATACCTTCTCGATCATGTACGGTTTGACCGCAGCGACCACGATATCGGATGCGGCGACAACCTCGGCGGCATCGCGGCAGGCGACCATGCCGCGCGCCTCGCAGCGCTCAACCAGTGCGTCGTAGCGACCCGCGCAGGCGCACATGTCGCTCGCAGCTACACCGGCAGCGATCCAGCCATCGGCCATAGCGCTCGCCATATTGCCAAAACCGACAAATCCAATCTTCATATCGCATAGTCCTTTCAGACACATTCCTCAAAACGAAAGGTATTGTCCCACGCCATTGTTTCGTATTGCCGACCTATTTGTGATACGGCTCGCCTCGGCTGATCTTGCAGGCGCGATAGATTTGCTCTAGTAGCACCACGCGCGCCAAGTTATGCGGCAAGGTAATGCGTCCAAAGCTGAGCATCTCGTCGGCTCGTGCGCGCACGTCATCGCTCACGCCGTCCGATCCGCCAATCACAAAGGCGATGTCGCTATTGCCTCGCAGCATAAGATCATCGAGCCGCGCCGAAAGCTCCTCGCTCGAGCGCTCTTTGCCCTCAATGGCCAGCAGGATCACATGCGCTCGAGGCGGCAGGGCTGCAAGTATCGCCGCTCCCTCCTTGTCGCGCGCGGCATCCACGCCGCCCGCCTTAGCCGGGTCGATATCGGCCACCTCGCGGATATCAACCTTGGCATAGGCACCCAGGCGCTTGGTGTACTCAGCGCACGCGTCCTTCCAAAAGCGCTCTTTGAGCTTGCCAACACAAACGACGGTGTATTTCACGCGTGCCTACTCCTTTGACTCGTTCTGAACCTTACCGGCAGCCAGCATCTGCTCGAACATAGAGGCCGACTGCGAAAAGTCGCTCGGCAGCACGACCGTCGAGGTTTTACCCGTGCGAGCGAACTCCGTCATCATCTCGGACCACTGCGTAAACATGAACAGCTGGTTGGCCTCGTCATTGCCGACACCCGTCTCCTGGATGATCTCGAGCGAATCTTTGATACCCAGTGCAATGGCCTTGCGCTGGTTGGCGATGCCCTCGCCCGCCTTTTCCATAGCCTCGGCCTCGGCGGTCGCCTCGGTGACGCGCTTGATGCGGTCGGCCTCGGCGAGCTCCTGTGCCGCAGCGCGCTTGCGCTGGGCGGCGTTGATGTCGTTCATGGAGTTCTCGACCTCGGTCGGCAGTGCGATTTTGGTGATGAGCGTCGACACGAGGGTGAAGCCGTAGGCGGCCATCTGCTCGGAAACGGTAGCGTTGACATCCTTGGCGATGTCATCCTTCTTGGCAAAGACCTCATCGAGTGTGTAGACGGGAATCGAAGAGCGTAGGGCGTCGGTGATGAAGTCACGCATCTGGTCGACGGGCTCCTGCAGCATGTAGTAGCTCTTGTAGATACCCGAATCTGCCGGGCCGGCGCCCATGTCATAGCTCACGTGGTACTGAGCAGAGACCTCAAGGCCGATGGTCACGTTGTCCTGGGTCTTAACGTCGATGCCAAAACCGTTTTTCATGGTGCGCAGGCTCACCGTGGCGGCCTTGCGGTCGATCACGGGCACCTTCATGTGGAAGCCCGCGTTGACGATGCGGTTAAACTTGCCCAGGCGCTCGATGATCACGGCATGCTGTTGTTCAACGACATAGCAGGCGTTGGGAAGCAGTAGCAACAGAATGATGATGGGAATCAAAAGGCTGGTAAGGGCGGCGATGATACCGGACAACAGCATGGTCTCTCCTCTGATAGGCACACGTTGGCATTAGGATACCCGTACAAGGAGATCGTACATAACAAAAAAGCTCCCATTGCTGGGAGTTCTTTCATTCAATGGTGCGGGCGAAAGGACGTCCGCGTATCCGCTTCGCGGATCCGCACCGGCTTCGGCCGCCTGCCGGCGTCCTCGCCAGCTCGCTAAAAACGCTCCGCGTTTTCTTTACGCTCGCTCCTTCACAGGTTCAAGTCCCTGTGAAGGGCCCATAACAAAAAAGCTCCCATTGCTGGGAGCTCTTTAATTTAATGGTGCGGGCGAAAGGACTTGAACCTTCATGGGGTTGCCCCCATACGGACCTGAACCGTACGCGTCTGCCAATTCCGCCACGCCCGCGTGCAGGAATTAGAATAACGGAGCGCCACCACGAACGCAAGAACTATTTTTGAAAAAGTTTGCAGGCATTCTCCCAAGCGGCTCGAGCAACTGCTTCAGCGTCCTCACCGGTACGATCGACGCGGTCGTTGACCAGCGCGTTTGCTGTGATGGAAATCATTGCAGGCTCGCACTCAAGACCACGAATGGGCTCCGGCGCCATATAGGGACAATCCGTCTCGAACAAAATACGATCGAGCGGGGTCGCCGCAAATGCCTCGCGCACGTCGTCGTTGCGCTTAAAGGTAGCCGCGCCGCCATAGGCGATGTAACAACCCAGCTCCACAAAGCGCTCCATCGTGGCGCGGTCCTCGCCAAAGCAGTGCAGCACACAACCGGCCTGGGGCACGCCCACCTCACGAAGCACGTTGTAGGCGTCCACGTGCGAGGTGCGCTCCTGGTCCGTGTCCTCGTGACGCAGATGTAGCTCCACCGGCACGTTACGGCACACGGCAAGCTCGAGCTGGCGCGCCATGCATTCAATCTGCACGTTATGGGGTGCCGGCGCGATATCGTCGTCATAGTCCATGTGATAGTCCAGGCCGATTTCGCCAATACCGGCGCATAAGGGGTCATCGAGTGCGGCAACGACCTGTGCGTGAACGTCGTCGGTATAGTCCGGCGCGCCATAAGGATGCACGCCGGCAAGATACTTGATCTGCGGGATATCCTGCATCGGCAGAATTTCGCGCACGAGCCAGTCGCTATAGTCCGTCACGCTGCGTTTGTCAGCGATGGGGTCGAACATCGTCACCAACAGGTCGACGCCCGCGGCTTTGGCGCGCACGAGCGTCTCGGGCACTTCTTTGCCCCAAAACGAAAGCAGATGCGCATGCGTGTCGGCAAGCGGTGCCAAGGGCACGGGGCAGGCGACCGTCTTCTTTTTCTTGGTAAACGTCACGCGTGCGGCATTAGGCATCATGGATTAGCTCCCGGGCCAGACGGACAAAGTCGGCAACATCAAGCGTCTCGGCGCGCGTGGTGGGTGCGATACCGCAAGCCTCAAAGGCGGCATCGAGCACGTCCTTGGCAAAGCCGTTGGCGCTCATGGAATTACGGATGGTCTTGCGACGCTGAGCAAATGCGGCGTCAATCACGCGGGCCACAAATTCGCGATCGAGTCCTTCGGGCACCACGCCGTCAACACGGTCGATACGCACGACAGCCGAGTCCACGTGCGGCGCCGGCATAAAGCAGCGCGGCGGCACCTCAAAGCGACCCGTCACCTGCGCATACAGGCCGAGCTTTGCCGTATAGCCGCCATAGGTCTTGTTGCCCGGCACTGCGGCAATGCGATCGGCAACCTCCTTTTGCACCATGACGACGGCACGCTTGAGTGCCGGCATCGTCTGGAAGAACTGCAGGATGATCGTCGCCGCCACGTTATAGGGCAGGTTCGCGACAAACACCGTCGGCTCACCGCCCGCGGTCTGTTCAATCTGCTCCGGCGTCACCCTGAGCGCGTCGCCCATGATAAAGCGGAAGTTGGCATAGTCGGCGGCGTGAGCATCGAGCACCGGCTCGAGCTCGGGGTCGGCCTCGATCGACGTGACGCACGCCGCCTCCTGCAGCAGCGCAAGTGTGAGCGTACCAACGCCCGGGCCAACCTCGAGCACGCGCTCATCGCCCGTGAGCTCGGCAAGCTCGCAGATACGCTCGATCACATGATTGTCGATTAGAAAGTTCTGGCCCAGGCGATGCTTGGTCGCAAGGCCAAACTCCTCCAGCAGCTCCCTGGTGGCCGTGGGGTTTGCCAAAGGCGAAGTTGTCATAGTTGCCTCCTTAGCATGATAGCGGCGTCTTGAAACAAAAGGGCATGGACCGTGGCGGCCATGCCCTTACAGCTAAACAGCAAATTGCCGATATGGCGCTCGCGCGGTCTCTACGCCAGACGCGGGAACAGCGGATCGCCCTTCTCGACGGGCTGACCGCCGGCAAGCAGGCCCCAAGTACAAATGCCCTTGAGGTCGTCGCTCGCGGCCTCGCCCTCACAGGACAGGCGGCGCAGGGCCTCGACAGAAGTCTGGGGCATGAGCGGCATCAGCAGGTGGGCGGCGATGCGGATGGCCTCGAGCAGGTTGTAGATCACAAATGCCAGCTCGTCAGCCTTGGCCTCGTCCTTGGCAAGCGCCCAGGGCTCGGAGTCCTCGATGTAGTGGTTGGCGGCGTGGATGAGTTCCATGACCTCATCCTTGGCTCCGCCGTAATCGAGCACGTCCATCTTGGCCATGTAGCGCTCGACCAGGCCATCGGCGATCTTTGCCAGCGGGTTGTCAAACGCGTCGGCAGACGCCGGTTTAGCCGGGGCGCAGCCGTCAAAGTACTTTGCGCTCATGTTGAGCGAACGCGAAATCAGATTGCCCCAGCTGTTGGCCAGGTCGGCGTTGTAGACCTGCTCCATGCGATCGAAGCTGATGGCGCCGTCGGTACCGGGAACGACGTCGGTCATGAAGTAGTAGCGATAGCCCTCGACGCCCAGCATGTCGATAACGTCCTGCGGAGCGATGGCGTTGCCGCGGCTCTTGGACATCTTCTCGGCCTTGCCAGTCTCGGCATTGCGCACGGTCAGGAAGCCGTGGGCAAAGACGTGCTCGGGCAGGGCCTCGCCGATGGCCATGAGCATGGCGGGCCAAATGACGCAGTGGAAGCGGATGATGTCCTTACCCACGATGTGGAACTGCGCGGGCCAGCGATAGGCCAGTTCGGCACGCGCCTCGTCGGTGTCGACACCGTAGCCGACGGCCGTCATATAGTTGAGCAGCGCATCGAACCACACGTAGGTCACGTGACCCTCGTCAAACGGGACCTGAATGCCCCAGTCAAAGCTCGTACGGCTCACGGAAAGGTCATTAAGGCCGCCCTCGACAAAGCTGCGAACCTCGTTCATACGGAACGCAGGCTCGACAAAGTCGGGGTGCTCGTCATAGAGCTTGAGCAGCTTGTCCTGGAAAGCGGAAAGCTTAAAGAAGTAGGACTCCTCCTGCACGCGCTCAAGCGGACGGTGGCAGTCGGGGCACAGGTGCTGGCCGACGCTGCCGTACTCCTCGTCGCCCTTCTGGACCTGTGTATCGGTGAAGTAGGTCTCATCAGGCACGCAATACCAGCCGTCGTAGCTGCCCTTATACAGGTAACCGGACTCCTTCATGCGCTCCCACAGGTACTGCACGGCATGATGCTGGCGCGGCTCGGTGGTGCGGATGAAGTCGTCGTTGGAAATCTCGAGCTTGCTCCAAAGCTCCTTGAAGTGCGGGGCCTGGCTGTCGGTCCACTCCTGCGGCGTCATGCCATGCTTGGCTGCGGCCTCGGCGACCTTCTCGCCGTGCTCGTCCATGCCGGTCAGGAACTTGACGTTATAGCCGGCGGAGCGACGATAACGGGCCTGAACGTCGGCGATGATGGTGGAATAAGCCGTGCCCAGGTGCGGATCGGCGTTGACGTAGTAGATGGGCGTCGTGATAAAGAACGAAGGCTTGCTTTGATCCATGGGGTTTGTCCTCCAGAAAAACGTTGCATACAGGGGATGATTCTAGCGCAAGGGCTGGATATCCTCCATCTATTGCATATCGAGCACCATGGCATAGACATCGCGCTTGCGGCGCGAATACTTCTGAGACAGGCGCTTGGCCACCGCAGAGGCGGGCTCCCCCTCCTCGAGCGCGGCGCGGATATCCTCGCGCAGGGCCTCGTCGGGATCCGCTGCCGCGGCGCCAACCGGCACGATACCGGCCTCCTCATCCTCGCTCGGCGGCGCGATGACCAGCGCAATCTCGCCCTTTACCTCGCCGCGAGCACGCAGCTCCTCGGCAAGCTGAGCAGCGGGCCCGCGCAAGACCTCCTCGTGCAGCTTGGTGAGTTCGCGGCAGACGGCAACCTCACGCTGGGGAAAGACCTCCGCCACGGCCTCAAGCGTCGCCACGATGCGATGTGGAGACTCGTAGAAGATGAGTGCGCCAGGTACCACGGCAAGGCGCTGCAAACGGCGCACGCGGTCGCCGTGCTTTCGGCCCAAAAAGCCCTCGAAGAAAAAATGCTCGCAGGGAATACCGGACGAAACAAGCGCCGTGACGCAAGCAGAGGGCCCGGGGATAACCTCAACGGGCACATCGGCCTCACGCGCCGCCTCGACCAGCGCCTGGCCGGGATCGGACACACTCGGCATGCCGGCGTCCGAGGCAAAGGCGAGGGTCTCCCCCGCCAGCAGACGGTCGACCAGGCCGGCGGCGCGGCTGGCGATCACATTCTCGTCGCAACGGACAAGCGGCTTGGAAATGCCCAGATGCATCAACAGCTTTGACGTCACACGCGTGTCTTCGCAGCAGATGGCATCGGCGGCGGCAAACGCCTCGCCAACGCGCGGGGACAGGTCGCCCAAGTTGCCGATGGGCGTGCCGACCACATAGAGTTTGCCCGTATGGGCGCTGTTTTGCGTCATATCAACCTATTCAATCATGCCGCGCTCGAGCGTACCGAGCGCCGCGCGGGCGTCCCATGCTGCAATGCGCTTCTCGGTCTTCCACGTTTGGAAGAACCAACCGGCAGCCGGCGCAAACGAAGCCAGCTGGTTGGCGATAAACACGCGCTCGTAGGCATTGCGGCCCTCGGGCGTAACCGACGAGTTGGCAAAGATCGCCGCGCCCGACCATTCGCCCACCAGCACGGGGAACCCAGTCGAAATCGCTTCTTTAAGCTCGCGCTTGTTACGGGAAATCGCCGTCGTCAGCCCGCGGGGGCTCGTGATATCGAGCGCATACTCGTCGCGGTAATGGTACAGGTGAAGGTCCATGTAGACGTTCTTGTACTTGGCGCCGCGCATAAAATGCTTCCACTCGCTGGGATGCCCCGAAGACGAAAAGACGACGATCTTATCCTCGGGCATATACGAACGGACGAGCTCGTAGGCATCGCGATAGAAATTGCGCAGGTAGTGAGCCGGAATGCCATCCGTCATGGCAAAGAGACTCTTGCGGACACTCATCTGCGGCGTATCCAGCAGCTCAATGCCCAGCAGGCTCTCGGCCTCGCCGTAACGCTCGGCCAAGCGCTCGAGCACGTCGAGTGCGACATGGCGGCCGTTAGTGGACGAATGCCACTCGGCAACAGCCTCCGGCGTGGCGGGCGAATCGTTGGAATCGCCCTGACCACCGGGCACAGTCGCCAGGTCAAGCAGCACGCGAATGTTGTACTTGGCAGCCCACTCAATCGCGCGGTCGATATAATCGACAACCGAGATGTAGGACGCATCGGACTCCTGCGAGCCAAAGGCATACCAGGGCACCGGCAG
This sequence comes from uncultured Collinsella sp., assembly GCA_900544225.1. Classification (GTDB taxonomy): domain Bacteria; phylum Actinomycetota; class Coriobacteriia; order Coriobacteriales; family Coriobacteriaceae; genus Collinsella. The sequence goes on along the minus strand of UQUD01000040.1, from coordinate 6,812 downwards.
ACGCACGGCATTGAGACCGATCTGCGCCATGCGACGGAAATCGTCCTCGCTCACAAACGTCTCGTAATGACGGCGCATGCGCTCGTTATAGGCGGCGGTGCCCATGGCCTCCTGCAGCTCGGCCGCGTTGGATGCACCGGTCGCTGCGTATAGCGACGGGGTCACCCAAGGCTCCGGAATAAACCAGCCAGAGAGATTAACGCCGAGTATCCTCTCCATCACTGCCCCCTTCGGATCATGCAGGTCGAACCCGCATCGTATTGCATAGGAAAAGTATCGTTTTGAGTATACCCGCGCGTGCGGACAGACGACCGAACGGTCTGTAAAGTGGCGCAAAAGCGGGAGGAATGTCTGAGCGGGCGGGCCCGAGATGTGCACGCACGTCGGAAGCAAGCGCCGGAAAGCGCATCCCGTTTTTCGCAAAAGACTGGGATGCATTTTCCGTTCGAGGCCTCAATCGGAAAATGCATCCCGTTCTGAGCGCGAGATCTGGGACGCAGTTTCCGCCAAAGGCCGCAAAAGGAAAGCACGTCCCATTCTGACGCCGGATTCCGGGTCGCGCTTTCCCAAGCGACATCAAAGCGGAAAACGCATCCCACTCTGAAGCCAAATTCCGGGACGCAATTTCCGCAGAGCCCTCGATAAAAGAAAAGGACCCCTTTGCAGAGGTCCTAGTCAATTCAAGGTGGCGGGGAAGGGAATCGCGTCCGCGCGCTGCGCGGACGGACCGCTGCGGCGCTTACGCGCCTTGCGAGCTGCGCTGGCAAACGCTTACGCGTTTACTCAGCTCCGCGCCCTCACGGGATTCGATTCCATGTGGGGGCTGCATAAAAGAAAAGGACCCCTTTACAGAGGTCCTAGTCAATTCAAGGTGGCGGGGAAGGGAATCGAACCCCTGACACGAGGATTTTCAGTCCTCTGCTCTACCAACTGAGCTACCCAGCCATTTGAGGTGTGCCTTGTTTCAAGGCTTGATTAGTATAACCAAGGACGCGTTCCGGTCAACCGAGAATTTTAAAAAAGTTTTTGAGCACAGCCTCGGTTCTATAAATCGGCACGTCAGAGGCATCAGCCGGCAGCAAGAAGTTTTTCACTCAGAGCCGCACGGGCAAACTCACTTGGCGTCATCCCCTCGGCAGCCGCCCGTCGACGAATGGCCTCCTTCATTCCCAGAGGAATCTTGACCGACAGCGTTGCCGTCCCCTCACCTGAGAGCGGGGGCCGTCCATGCACGATCCCACCAACGGTGTGTTCGCCATCCGGAAACTCTCCGCGCTCGTACGACTCGCACCACGCGTCAATCATTTCATCCGTTACAACCTGACCATTAGCGGCCGTATACGTCTTGCCCATCATCGACCCCTTTGCCGAGCCTGTTCAATCTCCTGCCAAAATTTCTTCTGGACTGGAGACAAGGCATGAATGATAAGCCACCCACGGACAAGCTCGACCGCGACAAGCTCCACGCTTCGTCCGTCTGGGAGCCATCCAATCGCAAGCCATCTCGGCGGCTCGTCCTTCGACTCGCGACGAATGCACTCAGTAACCGCAAGCCAAGCGCTAAGCACCTGCTTTTCCGTCAGGTGCTTTTTAGCGTTGGGATGAATCTCAACATCCATGCATCTTCTCCTCCATCTTACCCAATTTCGTATGACGAAAGTCCACTGTCGCCAATTCTTAAGCCGGCACGCGTTGGAGAGCAGGGGTCGAAACAATGATTGAAGGACGCTCTAGTACGGCCCAGGCGCCGGGGCAGGAGCACATGCGCCAAGGGCGGACGTTTTCGTAGCGCGCGAGGATATTGCCGTCGCGATCGATGAAGGCGATGTCGATGGGATAGGCCATAAAACACGTATGGACCGAAGAGCAGCGTGGAAACGCCATGACGAGCGGCAGGCCGTTGGCGGCAACCGGACGCCGTCCCAGCATGCCGCGCAGGCGCACGACAAACGACTCCGCCACCACAAACTCGGCCGGCGTCCAACCCAGCCTATTGAGTGCCCGCGCGTAGACGATGTAGGACGAGACCGCGGTCACATGACCACCCCCGAACGCCATGGATCGACCGTCACCGCACGCTCGTGCGACAACGTTGTCGGCGCCCCCAGCGGAACGCCAGCGATGCTGAGAGAAGTCGGCCACGGCTCATAGTGCATGGTGCAGGTGTAGGTCCTAAACGTACCGGATAGGGAGAGCAGGCCACCATCCGATGCCTTCGCGCCTTGCTCGCTCGACACTTCGATCTGTAAGTCATAGCCTTCCATGGCATTCAGAATTTGAGTCTGAACCGTCGCCGAGGCATCGGCAGAGCTTTCGTCGCCCTCCCCCTCCGACGCCACGGCATGCGCTAGCACGATGTCGGGCACCACGCGGTCGAAGCGCGCGACAGCGCTGGCAAAGATCATGACGTTGTACACGATGAGTGCCAGCACCAGCAAAACGGGCGTAACCACTGCCATCTCCACCGTCGCTTGGGCGCGCTCCTCGCGCAGACGCATGCGGATACTCATTACGACCCACCGCCCAGAGCGCCAACCAGCGTGGCGACATCGACGGTGAGCGGGATGGAGCCGCCGCCGGGCAGAGGAATCTCCGCAAGTGTGAACACCGTACCGCTAATGGTGCGTTCGACTTGATATTCCAACGCCTCGCAAAGCGCCTTGGGATCGGTCACGCCCAACGGAATACTTCGCAGCTTGTCTTGCGCTTGAGAAAGACCAGCAATGTCAGACCCCGGACTCTTAATGACGTTGGCGGAATCGGTCAGCACTGGCTTTCGCAGGCGCAAGTCGCACGGTTCCAGACCCAACGCCGCCATGGACGCCGAAACGGTATCGCCGAGCCACGATGCGATGGAACCCAACGCGCCGCTGCCCCCTCCTAGGCCTTTAATCATCTCGTCCATAAGTTCGTCGGCCGAACCTTGGATATCACCGTATCCTACGAGCAGCCGTCCCCAAACATCCATGACGCCATCGAGCACGCCGGCAACGCCGCCCGAGCGTTCCTTCAATGTCGAGAAAAATCGCGAAAGCACGTTGTTTTGCGCCGTCGCCTCATCGGGCGCCAGCACCGCGGCAGAGATAGCACCGCGATCGCCAAGCCTGACTGTCGTGTTAAACGAAGAGTTGAGCTCATCGGGGCTCGAGATGGCACCCGAAACCGCAAGGGCAACCACGCCATTTCGCCCGGGCGGGGCGATACGCGGACGCTCGCCCGAAAGCGTTTTAATAGCCTCGTCAAACGCATTGCCCGCACGGTCAGCCTCGTCCTCGGTCTGGCGCATGAGCTCAAGCTCTTTGTTGCGGCATTCGACGTAGTCTTCCAGAGCGTCTTTGAATCGATCAAAGTGGTACTCGAAGCCGTTTTCGATTGAAGTCGAAGGAGCCGCAACGGCGCCGAGCGACGAAACACCAAAATGGCATCTGTTGCATTTGTCCTGCCCGTCATAAGCAGCGACCGAGGCTAGCCCGCCTGGCGTCCCTTTCTTATAGTTGGGGCAACTCGTTCCGTAATGCAGATACGTCTTGCCATCGTTGGTACTGGTTGGCCACGCCGCATCGGTATAGAGCTCCGTCGCTCGCACCTCGTCAGTGTTGCGCGGCAACAGCGGAATATAGGAAGCGACTTCATCTCCGCCCTCGGTTACATATGCACGATTGACCTCTGTACTCGCATAGGTGTAAAACGCCTTGCGCGCCGCCGACTCCGCCTTCATCTCGACGCTTGAACCCTGCGGTTTTTCGTCTGCCAGACGCTGGTGATAGTAGGCCTTCGCGCGATCGAGCGCCACTTGCGGCTCCCACGTAACGCTCGAGGCATAATGCGGGTTCTGCTCACCTGAGAGCTTTGCCAAACTCCCCGCGCGTTCCCACATACATGAACAGCTGCCAATCGCGTTCTCGTCCGATCCACCGCAGTCGGCAAGCCAGGCGCGTTCCTTGGCCTTTGACGTTTTCTCGGACGCTTTCTGCAGTTCCTTGGCGGCATAGTCAAGGTCTTTTGAGGCGCTCTCGACAGCATCGGTCGAGATCTCGGACCCCTCGAGCGCAACGAAATCCGACTCGGACGTCCTGGGCACGGCAAGCGCCGTACCGGTATAGGTCGCACCCTCGGTATCCTGCGCCGACACGGCCTGCGTAGCTCGCGCAGCGACCAGATACGGTAGAGCCGTCTCGATTTTCTGCAGGCCCTTGGAGGCGCTTTTGGCAAACTTATTGCGCGTTTTAATGATCTCGATCCCCATGTCGACCATATCGCCCGCGGCAAGCTCGGCACCCGGAATAAGGATGGCGACCAAGCCGGTGCCGATCGTGGCAAACCCCGCTAGGCCCAAACTCAATATGCTCGCATCCACCACTGTCGCAGCCGTATGGTAGGACGCCACCACATTGGCGCCTGCCAGCGCGCCGCTATCGGCAGCCACCTGGGTGTCCCCCGCGCGCGACATGCTCCATATCGCCGCCGTCGACGAAAACAGCAACGTGAGCACCACCAAGATGACCACCGCAGAGGAGAGCGTGGTATAGGCACCGTCTTCGATAAACAGGTCGATCCCGGCTCGACCCATAAAGCCACCTCGCTTGCAGCGAGCACGCGGTCGGCAACGGCACGCAAACCCCCTCGTCACCCTCAACAGGCAGCGCTTAATCCCATGCAGCAATCCATGAATCATAGTCTCCCTCCAGCCACTCGGGACGTGATCGATACGAGACGTCGACCCTAAGCTCGACATAGCCGTTTTGGCCTGCACTACCCATAGCCTGCGCAAACACACCGATCACGGGCAGCGGTTTAACCTCGCCGGTAACGGAAACGGACGAGACGCCGCCCGTGCCAGCCCGACCAAGCTCGATATCCCACGACAGAGGCCCGCCGGCATGAAAAATCGAAACGTCGGGAACCGCGGCAAGACGGCGGCGGGCGAACTCCTTAATATCCTCGTCATCCCCCACCGTCGTCGTGGTCATGAGCCGCGCGGTCTCGGCGGCGGCAGACTCCATGACCGCGCGTGTGTAGAGCAGGCACACCGGCTGCAGCGCCAACAGGACGAGCGTCAGAAACGTCGGCAGCAGGAATGCCGCCTCGACCGTAGACTGCGCCCGGTCCTCGCGCGCGACATCAATACAGCACGATGTCCTTAGAACCCGCAGCAGCGTCGACAACCGATGTCGAAGTGACGCCGTGAGACGCCGCCCGCTCGACCAGCGCCGCCAAGCGCCCATCGGCACCGGCACGCCAAAGCCCCGCGATCGCCAGCACGATGGAAAGCAGCGCCACCGTGACGATGGCGTATTCGACCGTTGCCTGGGCAGATTCCTCGCGCAGGACATCATGCATTTCACGACCCCTCCTTTGAGTTCGTTGTCTGCGGGGTCAGGCGGACCACGCGCAGGCGACACGAAGTATCACCAGCATCCGCGGCAACCGTCACCATATCGACCCAGCCGCGTCCGTCACGCACGATGGCGCCCCACACGTTGCCCTTGATGTCGAGATAGCCGCTCAGAGCAAGTTGCGCCGTGGGCACCTCGCGATAGGAACGCAGCATATCCGCCGCCGCTTCGGTCATCGGTCGGCACTCGGACCATGCGAGACGAACAGCGACGGCATTGTTTGCAGATGAACCCGTTGCAGCGTCCGCTCGCTCGTCGAGTGCTTGCAAGAACGTTTGCGCCGTGACGACGGCATTCGCATCGTCCGCGTCTCGCGCATCGTCTTTTTGAGACGCCGCAACCGAACCCGAGCCCGCATCCGCGGCAACCCCTAAACGTTGTTGCCGTGCTGCGTTAAGCCCCCAAACCACCACTGCCACCGCCACGACCGCACAGGCAAGCACCAGCAACGCGCCGACGGGACGGGCGCCCTCTACAGGCTGTTGATACCCTCGCTGATAGCGCTCCATAGATCTTGGACCTTGCCCTTAAATGCGACGATGGCAATGATGGCGATCACCACGAGCACACCGACCAGGATGGCGTACTCGGTGGTGCCCTGCGCGCTCTCCTCCCGCAGCAGTTCCTCGGCACGCTGGCGAGCGTGAATTGACTGGCAAAACGCCCAGCTCCAGACCTTGCCAGCAACGTCAGTCATCGTATTCATGTATTCCTCCCTACATCATCCCGCCTGCTCCCAGCAGCGGGCCCAATATGGACAGAAGCAACGCCGGCAAGATGAGCGTGCCGGTGGGAATCAGCAGCTTGACCGGCGCGCGCTCGATCTCGCGCTCGACTGCAGCGCGATGGGCCGCGCGAATCTCGCGACTTTGGGCTGCCAGCGTCTCGGCAAGCGGGGCACCGAGGGCAAGCGCCTGCCCCGCTGTGATGGCAAAGGTTTCGAGCGCCCGCACATCCAGGTCGCGCGCGGCCGCCAGGAGCTCGTCCTCGCGCGTCCCCACGCCCACCTGCCACGCCATGCAGGCTCGCTCAAGGCGGAGCGCCAACGTCGATCGGCGATTGGCGCAAAAAACCTCAAGCGCCGCATCGAACGAAAGGCCGGCCGAAAGCCCCAGACGCACCACGTCGATCATCTCGGACACCTCGCCGAGCGACACCTGCGCCGTACCACCCGTGCCGAGCATGCCCCTCACCCGTGCTACCAGGACATCGGTCACCGATCGGGCAGCCGCAACAACCAGCAGCGCCTCGCGTTTGCAGACCTGGGCGATCTTGCATGCGTCCGCACGATTGAGTCCTGTCACGATAAACACGCTGAGCGCGCACAGGCACGCCGCGACCCCGACCAGGGCGCTCATAGCTCCACCCGCATAATGCGTCGGATGGCCACCAGGGCAACGGCGTTGAGGGCGAGCC
>UQUD01000039.1 GCA_900544225.1 uncultured Collinsella sp. | reverse complement strand
CGCCGCGTTGCCGGCGAAGCGGCAGGCGACCTGGCGGCGCTCGATGCCGAGCTTGCCGGCGTGTTTGAGGCGCTGGCTGGCGCGGGTGTCGCGGCAGACGCCAAGGCGACCGAGTACGGCTCCATGCTCTATGCCAAGAAGCCCGGTGACGGTTCTGCCCGCGAGCAGGCCGCGAGCTGCCAGCGCGTGATTGGCGGTCTGGCCAATATCGTTCACGAGTACGCCACCAAGCGCTATCGCTCCAACGTGATGAACTGGGGCATGGTGCCCTTCCAGATGGAGGCCGAGCCCAACTTTGAGGTGGGCGACTACGTCTTTGTGCCGGGTATACGTGCTGCGCTCGATGGTGACCTGAAGGACATCGCCGCCTACGTGGTGCGCGCCGACGGCACGGTCGAGCAGATTGAGCTCTACATTGCCGATATGACGGCCGAGGAGCGTGCCATCGTCAAGGCCGGCTGCCTGATCAACTACAACAAGTTCAAGGCCGCTGCCGAGTAACGCACTTAATTGTCCGCCCGGGGCTTACCCTTTCCCGCCCGCTCACGCGCTTCGCGAGGGTCGCGTTCGGGAAAGGGTAAGCCCCGGGCTACATTTCTGCGTTCTCGTTGGGTCTTGAGGGACGCTAATAAATAGACCTGCTTGATGCCGCCTCTGTTAATGGGGCGGCTTCTTTTTGTCGAAAACCGCCACAAAGGGGACAGGCACCTTTGTGGCGGTGGGGAACGAGCTCGATGTTGTTGTGATCGTTGAGCGGTATGTTAATGAGCGGCTCTACAGAATTTCATCCGGGTTGGCGGGTTTGGTTGTTTTGGGGATGCCGAGTTTGGATGACGCGAAATCGTCAACATTGTCCTTAATTCCGTCTTTGGTGTAGACAGTGACCATATAGGTGCTGTGTCCGAATTCGCCCTTGTCGCGTGTTGCCCAGGCATCCCAGTAGGCGGCCCCGTTTCGCCCTTTGATTTTTCCGACACGGCGGAGTTCTGTTCGCTTTAATTTCTGGTTGCTATAGATGGTTCGACCGGCTTCCGCGGTGAGCCCGCACTGTCCAAGCAGCTTGTCGAGGACTTGGTTCATGTGGCGCTCATCGGTGTTTGGTGCGTAGTCGTAGGCGAGGGTGATGGAGTCGAGTGGCTGGTCGTCGATCAGATAGTTTAGCGCCTGAGGTTCAAGGCAGAAATAGGGGGAGCATCCGTCGACCTTGCCGAGCAACGGTAACTTGGACTGCCAACTTCCGGTGGGAATTGCATATTCGTAGAACACGCCACGGCAGACAAAGGAGAGCGAGGTGGCACGCGAGCCGGCGTCGATCATCCCGCAAAGATCGAAGGGCGAGGCGATACCAAAAGAAAAGGGCGTGATGACGATAAGGAAGAGCATCACGATGGGTATGGCGAGAATGGCGATGACGTTGCGGCCGGTGGAATGAGACGGCTTCATATGCGCTCCTCGAGACAAAGATCTGTTGAGGATAGGCAGAAATGGATATGTTCAGAGAACAATTCAAGTTTAATCTCATGGCGCGAGATGGTCGACCGTTAGCGTCGAAAACCACCACAAAGGTGCCTGTCCCCTTTGTGGTGGTGAGGAGCGCGCGGCTCCTTTAGGTAATAGTGCTGGCTGGCGATATCATTAGTGCAGGTGGTGAAGGCTTGCATTGTGAGGTGCTTTGCTGTGAGAAATCCTGCCCGTATTGGATTGATTGTTTTGGCGCTTGCGATCGCTGTGGTTGGCGCGGGCGCTGTCGGCATGGCGTTTCTACCTGCTGCGGTGACGGAGCCGGTGGTCAAGCCTGTGACTCAATCTGTCGAACTTCTGACCGGCGCTGCCAAGCCCGAGACCATTACCGTTGATTTTGATGAGCAGCCGGCTGCGCTGGGCATTAGTAATTATCCACTTATTCAGCTTGGGGCTATGCGCTATACCACGGATTCTAGTCTGATCGACAGGGCGTCCGAGCTGCTCAAGGGCAAAACCTTTAAGCGCTGGTATGGATATGCGTCCTATCGGGCAAAAGCGAACGACATGGTTGGCGGATGCCACTCTTCCATCGAGCTGGACACTGCAAACGGCGCAAAGTTATGTGATGTCTCGTACGATCCGGGCTACGAGGGCAATGAGGGTCCGGGCATCTACATCATGGACGGCGATGTCGCCTATGTCATGGAGGGCGACCAGACCGAGCTCAACGATTTTATGGGTCAGTGTATCCAAGATGCCTATGGACAGACCTGCTTGCCCGATCCGCAGACTGCACGCGATAGTGGGTCTGCCCGCACGTGGCTGTTCGAGGATGAGATGCCCTGGAACGCCAAATCGGGAAGCACGGGCTCGGCAAGTAAATAGAGACTGCAACCACCACAAAGGTGCCTGTCCCCTTTGTGGTGGTTTTCGGTCTGTCTCGATCTGTAACATCTTGGCCGCTAAAAGTGGGCCTGGTGTTACAGATTTAGATTTTTGATCCGGGTGTCTTCTGTTCGTCTCGATTTGTAACAGATAGAGCCCTATTTGCCGATTAGATGTTACAGATTGAGACAAACGGGTGCCGCTGGTCATTTCATCTCAATCTGTAACATCTAGAGCCATAAACAGCCGCTAGATGTTACAGATTGAGATAGTAAGGGGACGAGGCCGTAGCGGGTGAGCGCACCTGCTCCCTATCTTTCAATCACTCAGAAAATCTTATATATAGAGACTTAGATTTATGTATAAGATCGTACAAAGCTGGCAACAATACTTCTCGAACAACGTGAAGCCGCCCCGTAGGGCGGCCACCCCAAGAGAGGTGATTCCATGAGAATCGATAAGCTAGCAATGACGTCGCGCGAGGCGCTGCAGACCGCCATGAGCACGGCTGCCGACGCGCAGGCCGGCGCGGTGGAGCCGATTCACCTGCTGTCTGCCCTGCTCGGTGCCGGCGAGCGCAATATCTCCGTGATCATCGAGCGCATCGGTGCCGATCCGGCCCAGCTCGCACGCTCCACGCAGGATGCCATCGACCACGCGCCCAAGGTTTCGGGCGAGGGCCAGCAGATGGGCCTGTCCAACGAGCTCGTCCGCGTCATCGAGAAGGCCGAGAAGAAGGCCACCAAGATGGGCGACAGCTTTGTGGTGACCGAGCATCTGCTGATGGCGCTTGCCGAGGACAAGGGCGAGGCCGGCCGCGTTCTTCGCGACGCCGGCGTCACCAAGGAGCGCATCGAGCAGGTCTACGAGGAACTGCGCGGCGATGACCGCGTGACGTCTGCCGAGGACAAGACCCAGTTTGAGGCGCTGGAGCAGTACGGACGCAATATCTGCGATCTTGCCCGCGCCGGTAAGCTCGACCCGGTCATCGGCCGTACCGACGAGATCCGTCGTACCATTCAGGTCCTGTCCCGCCGCACCAAGAACAACCCCGTGCTCATCGGTGAGCCGGGCGTCGGTAAAACAGCTATCGTCGAGGGCATCGCCCAGCGTATCGTGGCCGGCGACGTGCCGAGTACGCTGCGCGACCGCGACCTCATCGAGCTCGACATGAGCGCGCTGGTCGCCGGCGCCAAGTACCGCGGTGAGTTCGAGGACCGCTTGAAGGCCGTGCTCAAGGAGGTACAGAAGTCCGAGGGCAAGGTCATCCTGTTCATCGATGAGCTCCACACCATCGTGGGCGCGGGTGCCACCGAGGGCTCCATGGACGCCGGCAACATCCTCAAGCCGGCGCTCGCCCGTGGCGACCTGCATGCGATTGGCGCGACCACGCTCGACGAGTACCGCAAGTACATCGAGAAGGATGCGGCGCTCGCACGTCGTTTCCAGACCGTGATGGTGAGCGAGCCTACCGTCGAGGACACCATCTCGATCCTGCGTGGCCTCAAGGAGAAGTACGAGATCTTCCACGGCGTGCACATCACCGATAGCGCGCTCGTGGCCGCCGCCGACCTCTCCGATCGCTATATCGCCGACCGCTTCCTGCCCGACAAGGCCATCGACCTGGTCGACGAGGCCGCAAGCCGTCTGCGCATGGAACTCGACAGCATGCCGGTCGAGATCGATGCCACCACGCGTCAGCTCACCCAGCTGCAGATCGAGGAGCAGGCGCTCATGAAGGAGACCGACGACGCCTCCAAGGAGCGTCTGGAGGCCCTGCGCCAGGAGATCGCCGAGGTCCAAGAAAAGCTCAACGTGCAAAAGGCCGGCTGGCTCAACCAGAAGAACGCCATCGATCACGTGCAGGAGCTCAAGGGGCAGCTCGACGAGGCCAAGAGCGAAGAGGAGCGCGCGACGCGCAACGGCGATTTGGGTCGTGCGTCCGAGCTGCGCTATTCCGTGATCCCGGGTCTGCAGCAGCAGATTCAGGAGTCCGAGGCTGCGCTCGAGGCACAAAAGCAGCAGGACGGCGAGGGCCTCAACGAGCAGGTGACCTCCGATGAGATCGCCGAGGTCGTGAGCGCCTGGACCGGCGTGCCCGTGTCCAAGATGATGCAGGGCGAGCTCGACAAGTTGAAGGGCTTGGAGGGCGAGCTGCATAAGCGCGTCATCGGCCAGGACGAGGCCGTCTCCGCCGTCGCCGCAGCTGTGCGCCGCAGCCGTGCGGGCCTCTCCGATCCGGACAAGCCCATCGGCAGCTTCTTCTTCCTGGGCCCCACCGGCGTGGGCAAGACCGAGCTCGCCAAGGCGCTGGCCGAGTGCCTGTTCGATGACGAGCGCGCGCTCGTGCGTATCGACATGTCCGAGTACATGGAGAAGTTCAGCGTCCAGCGTCTGATCGGTGCGCCCCCGGGATACGTGGGCTACGACGAGGGCGGCCAGCTCACCGAGGCCGTGCGCCGTCGTCCGTACTCCGTAATCTTGCTCGACGAGATGGAGAAGGCCCATCCGGATGTCTTCAACGTGCTGCTGCAGGTGCTCGACGACGGCCGCCTGACCGATGGCCAGGGTCGCCAGGTGTCCTTCAAGAACACGATTATCATCATGACGTCTAACGTGGGCTCCAAGGCTATCGCCGAGCTTTCCGGCAAGGACGAGGAGGAGATGCGCCATCAGGTCGACGCGGCCATGGCTCAGACCTTCCGCCCCGAGTTCCTCAACCGTATCGACGATATCGTGGTGTTCCATCCGCTCGGCATGGCGCAGATCGAGAAGATTGTCGACATCCAGCTTGCCGACGTCCGCGCGCGTCTGGCCAAGGAGCGCATGACGCTTGCCATCACCCCGGCGGCCAAGCAGATGCTCGCCGTGGGCGGCCTGGACCCCGTGTTTGGCGCCCGTCCGCTCAAGCGTCTGGTTCAGCGCGAGGTCGTGGATGCCATCGCTGCCGCTATCATCGACGGCACGGTGCGCGAGGGCGATCAGGTGACGGTCGATGTCGACAAGGATGGCGGCTTTACCGTCGTGTGCGACAACACGCCGGCGGCCACCTACGAGGTGCCCGACGCCGAGTAGATTTTGGGCCATGCCTTAAAATCTGCCAGTCGTCTCTAAACGCCAAGGGCGGCGGATCCAATTGGGTCCGCCGCCCTTTTTCGTGCGACAATCGATGATGCTGAACGGATGCGATGCAAGGAGTTATGCAGATGAAAGACGAGATCAAGACAAGCGCGCCGGCGCCCAAGCCCACGTCCAGACCGGCACCCAAGCCGCGCGACCCCTATATCCGTGCCGAGAACGAGGACGACGACGGCTACGATCCCTACAGCGACCGCCGCCCCGAGCGCGAGCCGATGTTCGAAGCCGACCCGTGGCGCTGAGTGCCACCCAAAAGGCCACCAATAAGTTGCGGTGAAATAGGGACTGTTTTGCGGTTTGACCAGCAAAAACAATCCCTATTTCACCGCAACTGCGTTAGGGATGGGGTGTTGGGCGGCTGTCTTCGGGCCGGCTAGTCCTGGGCTTTTATGCTCGGCAGGAGAATCTGGGCGAGGTAGTCGGTCTCGAGCTTGGTGGCGGCGTCGGCCTTGCCGTCTTTGCCGACCAGTACGTTCTTGATCTGGCTGTATGTGTAGCGGTTGCCGGTCGTGAGTTCGACAAGCTCAATCGCCGTATCCATGGGGTAGGTCGACACGGGGTCCTGCGTGCGCCCGTTGATGGTTTGAGGAATCACATACGGATAGATAGGACCGCTAGCATAGACGGTGTAGCCGTTGCCCAGGCTGACCGTGCCCAAAGCTGTATCGCCGTCATCGGGGGTAAGGGTCTCGCCGTCGCGCACCGCGACGAGCGTCACGAGCGGTGTGTTGGTGTCGCCGTCCAGATAAATGCACAGCGTGTTGCCGTTTTGCCAGGTCGCGACCTTGCCATACCACTCAACCGGAATATCGAGCTGATACAGGTTCGTCGCCTTGTGTCGAGCGTCGGCATCGCGGGCGGACTGTGCCTCGCTTGCGCTTACGGCGTTGGCGGCGGCATCACGGCGCGTAATTGCCGCCTGCTGGAGTATCTTTGCCGCGGCGGCAGAGCTTGCGCCCCCTTCCTCGGCATACTTGGCGGCGGCATCGATCTGATCGTCGGTCACCGTGTCGGCCGAAGGTACCTTGAGCTTAAAGGTGGCCTGGGCACTCAAATCCTGCCCATCGCTCTTAATGGTGACCTGCGCCTTGGTGGTCGGGACGGTGTAGATGGTGCCGTCTTCCGCGATGGGGGATCCAGCAATGGAGAGCGTGTAATCGCCGGGCAGCAGCTTAATGCCGCGACCGTGCTCGTCAACGTAGAGCGTTTCGCTCACAGAAGAGCCGTCGGAGTCCTGGCCACTCACCTGCACGGGGATCTTTGAGCCGGTGGAGCAGTCGAGCCCAGCGGCATGTACGCCAATTTGCACCGACATCATGGTATGGGCGTTTGCGGCAACCACGGCGGCCTGCTCTTGCTGGTATCCGTTCCAAGCCGCATAGCCCGCGCCGCCGGCGACGAGCGCGACGGCAACAACGCCTGCCACCATCAGGTTGCGTCGCTTGGGCGACATCTTGCGATGGCGAACCTCGGCCTCGCGTGCCGAAGGAACGGACGGCAGGGGAATATCGCCCATGGCGATGGTCTCGTCTACGGCTGGTGCGGAACCCAGGCCAGGAAGCTCGCGGGTCAGCGAATCCTCGGCCGGCAAGCTGTCGAGCAAGACGGTTTCCTCGCCCGTGTCGGATTCGGGCTGGTCATCGCCCTTGCTATCGTCCTCTTCGGCTTCGTCAGGAGCGTCTTTGGCGTCGCCGTCTTCGTCCTCGGTGCCTTCGTGCGCCTCGTCCTGTGTGTCGACGGCCGAATCGCTAAACGAGAGCTCATCTAGCGCAATCCGGTCAAGGCTCTCCAGGGCCTCGGCACACGCTTCTGCATCTTGGGCCGCATCCTCTTGGCCTATCGTCTCATCTTTCATATATCCCCCAAGCTCAATATCGGGACAACACTGTACCCAAAAATGGAGCCATATAAAGCGCATGCGAAATATAAGATCCGATTTAACCCGAGTGCATCGTTTAGCCGCATCCTCGCGGCAGCAAAAAGCCCCCGGAACGCGGACGAATCACATTCCGGGGGCTCTGCAATGCGTTGAGTTGCGCGGAGCCGGCTACGCGGCTTCGTACTCAAGCGATGTTTGCGCCAGGCGCGTTACTCGGCGTGAGCGTAATCAACCTTGGCGCGACGAGCGGTAGCCTTCTCCCAATCGCTGGTGCCCTCAAAGACATCCTGCTTGTAGGGATTGCGGCCGAGCTTCTTGGCGCGGTAGGCGATGTAGATGATTGCGGCGACGTTGGCGATCAGCGCGGCGACCGAGACCGCGGTAGCGGCGCCGGGGTCGAGCGTGGAGTGGGTCACAAAGATGGACTCCTCCTGGAAGTACGGGAACACCTGGGCAAACATGCACCAAATGGCCAGCGTAAAGGCGCGGTTCTGGATCCAGCCGCCCTTGTTCCAGATAAAGGCGGCGACGGTGGGCGCCAGCAGCAGCGCAAAGCCGCAGAACCAGGAGTGGGTGGGCAGGCAGTTGTAGGTGTAGCAGAAGTTCCAGATATCGTAGGCGATGATGTAGACCCAGGTCATGTCGGGCCACAGCATATCGGTCTGATCCTCGGAGGCGTAGACGCTCCACCAACCGGTCATGCAGAAGATGTTGATGATGCCGGCGATGCCGTTGAACACGTTGTTCCAGCCGGCCAGCTGCGTAGCACCTTCGGAGGTGACCCAAGTGGACTGGCCCAGGACAAAGAAGTGATAGGCGCTCTCGAAGTCGGACACGACGGCGATCATGATGTTGATGGCGACGATTACAAACGGCCATGCGCGGAACCAATGCGCCTTGCCGATCTTCCCCCACTGGTACTTAATGGCAATGAAGCCCCAGCAACCGGCCAGCGCCGCGTATACCTTGGCGTAGTGGAACCAGCTGTTCTGGTACACATGGGTGGGGTTGGTGAGCGCCCACTCGGCACCCTGCGAAACGCCCACGGCGATAGCGATGCAGTAGATGGTCATGGCCAGCGGAGCCACGCCAAAGATGATTGCCGCGCCCAGCTTGGTGCGGCGGCCGACCTCGTTGAGCACGATCAGGCCAATAAAGACCATGGCCCAGCCGGCCCAGTGGATAAGGGTATCGCTACCCCAAACATCGAACAGCATGCTGCTCTCCTTTCACACGCCCGCGGCCCCTCTTCTGATCGCGGGCAGTTTGGCCAAATGTCGTCAGTTCTGGGGCTTGCGCTCCGGATACTTGGCGGTATAGCCCTCGATGTGGAGCGTCGAGGCGATAATCTCCTTGACCGTCTCGTCGGGCACATCGGGGTGCGTGCGGATATACATCAACAGTCCCATGATGAGGGTGTAGAACGTCTCGTAAACATGGTCGATGCGTAGCTCATGATGGGTGACAAAATCCACCACGGTGGTGTCGCAGATATACTGCGCCACGCGCTGGACCACGTTGTGCAAAAAGCCGCCGTAGAGCGCGCCGCTGCTCGAGGTGAGCGTGCTTGGCAGCTCGTGGCCGCTCACGACCAGGTGCTTAAAGAGCGGGGCGACGGTGTCGAGTGCGCCTTCGATGTCGCCAACCGTGCGGCTGGCGTTCCACTGCTCGAGCTCGGCGATAAAACCGTCGATCGCTTCGTCCATCACGGCGGTGACGGCGGCGTCCATATCGGCGAAGTAGTGGTAGAACAGCGAGCGCGTGCAGCCGGCTCGCTTGGTCACGGCCGATACCGAAAGATGGGACACGCCCAGCTCGGAACTCACGGTGCGCACGGCATCGAGGATCTCGCGACGGCGTTCGTCGCCCGTCAAACGCTTTGTCGTGCTGTCGGGCGCGGGGACGGCGTCGGCCACAGAGGTGTTCGCTGCGTTACTGCTCATGCGCTTGCCGCCTTTCATCCGTTTGAGCCTGACCGTTCGCCTAACAGTCTTGAATATTGTTGACGGTTCGTCAATACTGTTTTTGACACAATGTCAACAATAACGGGTGAACGGCGTGGGGGCATGTCGAGCCCGTAAAAAGAGGGGCGCTGCGTGCCTGCCAGGCTGCGGCAAGAGAAGGGACGACTATGATTCTCAACGGACCGGGGATTAGCTACACCGAGCCCGATATCGGTTCGGAGTTCGTGCCGCCGCTGCCGGAGCATCCGCGCGAGGCCATCGTCAAGCTGTGCGAGCACTGCACCAACCGCCTGCTGCATCGCGACGAGCTGCTGGGCTACGAGTACTGGTCGTTTGCCGAGGCCGCGACTGACGAGCAGGCCGAAGTGCTCTGCAAGATGAAGATGCGCCGTCCCTACACGCTGCCCGAGATGGTCAAGCTCACCGGTATGCCCGAGGCCGATATCGAGAAGATGCTCGACGACATGAGCTACACGGGTCTGCTCGAGTACAACTGGGAAAATCCCGAGCGCGCCAAGCAGTGGGTGCTGCCCATGCTGGTACCGGGTTCCGCCGAGTTCCTCAACATGCGCGTGAGCCAGCTCGAGGAGCATCCGGTCTATGCCAAGTTCTTTGAGCAGGCATCCAAGGGGCCGCTGTCCAAGGCCACGCCGATGGTGCCGCCCGGAGGTGCCGGCATCGGCATGCATGTCATTCCGGTCGAGAAGGCCATCGATGCCGCGAGCACCTCGGTGCCTATTGAGCATATCGAGCATTGGCTCGACAAATACGATGGCAAATATGCCGCTAGCACCTGCAGCTGCCGCGCGAGCCGTCGCGTGATGGGCGAGGGCTGCGCCGACGACCCGGCCGATTGGTGCATCGCCGTGGGCGATATGGCCGACTACGTGGTCGAGACCGATCGTGGTCATTACGTGACCCGCGACGAGGTCTACGACATCCTGCGCCAGGCCGAGGACAACGGCTTTGTGCACCAGATCACCAACATTGACGGCGAGAACAAGATCTTCGCCATCTGCAACTGCAACGTCAACGTGTGCTACGCCCTGCGCACCTCGCAGCTGTTCAACGCGCCCAATCTTTCGCGCTCGGCCTATGTCGCCAAGGTCGAGAAGGACAAGTGTGTGGCCTGCGGTCGCTGCGTTGAGGTGTGCCCGGCCGGCGCCGCCAAGCTCGGCCAGAAGCTCTGCAGCAAAAAGGCCGGCGGACAGGTGCCCGAGTATCCGCGCCAGGAGCTGCCCGATGCCACCAAGTGGGACCACACCAAGTGGTCGCCCAACTACCGCAACGATAACCGTATCGAGACGCACGAGCCCGGCACCGCGCCCTGCAAGACGGCCTGCCCCGCGCACGTTGCCGTTCAGGGCTATTTGAAGCTCGCGGCGCAGGGTCGCTATGACGAGGCGCTGGCGCTCATCAAGCGAGAGAACCCACTGCCTGCTATCTGCGGGCGTGTGTGCAATCGCCGCTGCGAGGATGCCTGCACCCGTGGTCGCGTGGATGCCGCCGTGGCTATCGACGAGGTCAAGAAGTTCATCGCCCAGCGCGATCTGGATGCCGCGACCCGCTATGTCCCGCCCGTGGTGACGCCGACGCGCGCTGGCGGCTTCGATCAGAAGATCGCCATTATCGGTGCCGGCCCGGCCGGTCTGTCCTGCGCCTTCTATCTGGCCGAGAAGGGCTACAAGCCCGTCGTATTCGAGAAGAATGAGCGGCCGGGCGGTATGCTCACTTACGGTATTCCCAGCTTTAAGCTGCAGAAGGATGTTATCGAGGCCGAGGTCGAAGTTATTCGCCTGATGGGTGCCGAGTTCCGCTATGGCGTGGAGGTCGGTCGTGAGGTGACGCTCGACGAGCTGCGCGAGCAGGGCTTTAAGGCCTTTTATGTTGCCATCGGCTGCCAGGGCGGCCGCCTCGCCGGTATTCCGGGCGAGGATGCCGAGGACGTGACCGTGGCCGTCGACTTCTTGCGCGAGGTCAACAGTGGCAAGGTCGATACGCTGCCCGGCCGCACCATTGTGGTGGGCGGCGGCAACGTGGCTATCGACGTCGCACGCAACGCTTGCCGTCTGGGCTCCGAGCACGTTGAGATGTTCTGCCTGGAGAGCGAGGCCCAGATGCCCGCCAGCGAGGAGGAGCGTCACGAGGCCGTTGAGGACGGCGCCCACATCAGCTGTGGCTGGGGCCCCAAGGAGGTTCACCTAGACGAGGCCGGTCATGTGTGCGGTATCACCTTCAAGCGCTGCACGCGTGTCTTTGACGACGAGGGCCGTTTTGCGCCCGAGTACGACGAGAACGATCTGCGTCGTGTCGATGCCGACCGCGTAGTCATGTCGATTGGCCAGTCCATTGTGTGGGGCGATCTGCTGGCTGGCTCCAAGGTGGAGCTTGGCCGCGGCCAGGGCGCCCTTGCCGATCCCCAGACCTATCAGACCGCCGAGCCCGACATCTTTGTGGGCGGCGACGTCTACACCGGTCCGAGCTTTGCCATCGACGCCATCGCCGCCGGTCATGAGGCCGCCGTAATCCATCCATCGCTTTGTGCAGCCGGGCTCCACGCTCACCATCGGCCGCAATCAGCGCCGCTACACCGCGCTCGACCGCGACGATGTCGTGATTGAAAGCTACGACAACGCGAGCCGCGAGGTGGCGCATGTCGACCGCGAGCGCGAGAAGGCCGCGCCGTTTAGCGAGTACGTCGAGACCTTTACCGAAGAGCAGGTGCGCGCCGAGACCGCCCGCTGCCTGGGTTGCGGTGCCTCGATCGTCGACCCCAACAAGTGCATCGGCTGCGGTCTGTGCACTACCAAGTGTGCGTTCGATGCCATCCACCTGGATCGCGATCGCCCCGAGTGCTCCACGATGGTCAAATACGAGCAAAAGCTCCCAAGCCTGGGCAAGTATGCTTTGAAACGCGCCATCAAGATTAAGTTCGGTCGCAAGTAAGTAGTCATAACGGGAACGGCGGAAGGAATTAAAAGTGCACGAGCTCGGAATCGTTTACCACATCATTCGCGATGTCGAGAACGTGGCGCGCGCCAATGGCGTGAGTCGCGTTTCGAGCGTCACGCTGCTGCTGGGCGAGGTCTCGGGCGTCGTTCCCGACTTGCTGCTCGACGCTTGGCGCTGGGCGGCAGATAAAAAGCCCATCGCGCAGGGCGCGGAGCTTATTGTGGAGCCTGTCGAGGCCGTGACGCATTGCGAGGCGTGCGGCCGCGACTATGCGACAGTCGAGCACGGCAAGACCTGCCCTCATTGCGGCAGCGGCGAGACATACCTGCTGCAGGGCCAGGAGGTCATGATTAAGCAGATTGAGACCCCCGACGAGGAACCGGCAGACGCTGCCCCCGACGGCCCTTCCGACGTCCTCGACGCCGTCGATGCCGCCCACCCCCTCCACATCGTCTAGGATTCCCTATAAGTTGCGGTGAAATAGTTCCTAAATCCAGCCTTCTGACTCTTAAACAAGAACTATTCCACCGCAACTTTTTGAGTGGTTTCGTAGATCATAAGTCGCGCAAATAGTCAAGTCATACCTGTTTAAACAAAATAGCGGCAGTACAAGCGCATTCGCGCTGCCAAAATCGATATTAATGAACAGCCTGTTTGTATCTGTAAAATGCATGGCTTGATGTGCGACGCCTTGGCGTGTAATGAGTCAAAAAGCAGTAAAGTAATCAACTTGTAACAAACCTAGACATTTAAACAAATAAACCAACCTTTTGCGAATTTAGCTATAATTCCACAAACCAAACAGGTATACTTCCTTAATGTCGTGTAGGAAATACGTAGACAAAAAGGAGGTTATGTGATGGTAAGTATTGTTCTTGCTAGCCACGGGGACTTGGCTGCTGGAATCAAGCAGACGGGCTCGATGGTCTTTGGCGATCAGCCGTCTGTAGCCGTGGTCTCGCTCGAGCCGAGCATGGGCCCCGACGACTTCCGTGCCAAGGTCGAGGAAGCAATCGCTTCCTTCGAGGACCAGGAGCAGGTGCTCTTCCTCGTTGATCTGTGGGGCGGCACGCCGTTCAACCAGATCAGCGGGCTCATCGAGGGCCACGATTCCTGGGCTATCGTCACCGGTGTCAACCTGCCTATGCTCATCGAGGCATATTCGCAGCGCTTTGACGCAAAGAACACTGCACATGCGATCGCAAAACATCTCGTGACTGAGGCTAAGGCTGGCGTACGCGTCAAGCCCGAGTCTCTGGAGCCCGAGGAGAAGAAGCCGGCTGCGGCCGCCGCCGCTCCTGCAGGCGCCATCCCTCCGGGAACGGTCATCGGCGACGGGCACATCAAGATTGCCCACGTCCGTATCGACACCCGTCTGCTTCATGGTCAGGTGGCCACCACGTGGACCAAGCAGATCAACCCCAACCGCATCATCGTGGTTTCCGACGGCGTTGCTCACGACGAGCTCCGCAAGACCATGATCGAGCAGGCGGCCCCTCCGGGAGTCCATGCCAACGTCGTGCCCATCAAGAAGATGGCCGAGGTCGTCAAGGACACGCGCTTTGGTGACACCAAGGCCATGCTGCTCTTTGAGAACCCGCAGGATCTGCTCAAGGCCATCGAGGCCGGCGTCGACATCAAGGAAGTCAACATCGGCTCCATGGCTCACTCCAAGGGCAAGGTCGTCGTCACCAACGCCGTCGCTATGGGCGATGATGACGTCAAGACTCTCGAGGCCCTCAAGGCCAAGGGCGTCAAGTTCGAGGTCCGCAAGGTTCCTTCGGATTCCTCCGAGGATCTCGACGCCATGTTGAAGAAAGCTAAGGCCGAACTGGCCGCTCAAGCATAGTAAAGGAGGGTCCGATACATGTCTGCAATCACTATTCTGCTTGTTGCGATTGTCGCGTTGCTTGCCGGTATGGAAGGCGTTCTGGATGAGTTCCAGTTCCATCAGCCGCTCGTGGCATGCACGCTTATCGGTCTCGTAACCGGTCACCTTCAGGAGGGCATCCTCCTGGGCGGTTCGCTCCAGATGATGGCCCTTGGCTGGGCTAACGTCGGCGCCGCCGTCGCGCCTGACGCCGCTCTGGCCTCGGTCGCTTCTTCGATCATCATGGTGCTCGCCCTCAACGGTGGCGCCACCGATTCGGGCAAGGCCGTTACCGCTGCCATCGCCGTCGCCGTCCCGCTGTCGGTCGCTGGTCTGTTCCTGACCATGATCTGCCGTACCCTGGCTACCGCTATCGCTCACGCCATGGACGGTTGCGCCGAGAAGGGCGACTTCGCCGGCATCGAGCGCTGGCAGTACATTGCCATCCTTATGCAGGGCCTTCGTATCGCCATCCCGGCAGTACTTCTGTGCATCATCCCGGCCGAGGCAGTTACCAACGCGCTTAACGCTATGCCCGACTGGCTGTCCGGCGGCATGGCTGTCGGCGGCGGCATGGTCGCTTCCGTCGGTTACGCCATGGTCATCAACATGATGGCCACCAAGGAGACCTGGCCGTTCTTCATCCTCGGCTTTGTCCTTGCTGCCATCCCTCAGCTCACGCTGATCGCCCTTGGCCTCATCGGCATCTCCCTTGCCCTCATCTACCTTGGCCTTAAGGATCTGGCCAAGCAGGGTGGCGGCATGGGCGGTGGCTCCGGTGACCCGCTCGGCGACATTCTGAACGATTACGAGTAGGAGGGGAGTGATACATATGGCAGAGAACAAGATTCAGCTCACCAAGGCTGACCGCAAGAAGGTTTGCTTCCGTCATCAGTTCCTTCAGGGCTCGTGGAACTACGAGCGTATGCAGAACGGCGGCTGGTGCTTCGCAATGATCCCTGCGATCAAGAAGCTCTACACCAGCAAGGATGACCAGATTGCCGCTCTTAAGCGCCACCTGGAGTTCTATAACACCCATCCTTATGTTTCCGCCCCCGTCATTGGCGTCACCCTCGCTCTCGAGGAGGAGCGCGCCAACGGTGCTCCGATCGACGACGTCGCTATTCAGGGCGTCAAGGTCGGTATGATGGGCCCGCTCGCCGGCGTCGGCGACCCCGCCTTCTGGTTCACCCTTCGCCCGATCCTGGGTGCTCTGGGTGCTTCCCTGGCCCTGTCCGGCAGCATCGCCGGTCCGCTGCTGTTCTTCTTCGCGTGGAACATCATCCGTTACGCTTTCCTGTGGTATACGCAGGAGTTTGGCTACAAGGTCGGCTCCTCCATCGCCAAGGACCTCTCCGGCGGTCTGATGGGCAAGGTTACCGAGGGTGCTTCCATCCTGGGTATGTTCATCATCGGCGCCCTGGTCGAGCGCTGGGTGTCCATCTCCTTCACCCCGGTCGTCTCCAAGGTCACGCAGTCTGCTGGCGCCTTTATCGACTGGGCTAACCTGCCCTCCGGTTCTGAGGGTGTCAAGGAAGCACTGACGATGTATAACTCCATCGGTGCTAACGCCCTTGATCCGGTGAAGGTCACCACGCTTCAGGCTAACCTCGATCAGCTCATCCCCGGCCTTGCCGCCGTGTGCCTGACCCTGCTGGTCTGCAAGCTCCTCAAGAAGAAGGTCAGCCCGATCGTCATCATCCTGGCTCTCTTCGCCGTCGGCATCATCGGTCGCGTCTGCGGCTTCATGTAAGCACGCTTCGGCTTAAGACCGAGAGTTGCTAGGCAAGGGCTTTTGAGCCATTGAAACGGACCGCACCCGGTGGGTACACTGGATGCGGTCCGATTGTTTTATTTGGAGGGCGAGGCGCGCATGGCGCAATCTCAGAACAGCACGGTCGATCTGGCAACACCGGCAACCTGCCTGATGGGGCTTACCAGCCACGGCAACGTGATGGTGGGCAATAAGGCGTTTGAGTACTATAACGAGCGCAATCCCGAGGATTATATTCAAATCCCGTGGGACGAGGTCGACTATATTGCCGCCGAGGTTTTGCGCGGCACCAAGAAGATTACGCGTTTTGCCATCTTCACCAAGGATAACGGTCACTTTACGTTTTCGACGCGCGACGACAAAGAGACGCTTCGTGCGGTCCGCAAGTACGTCGACGAGGATAAGCTCGTGCGCTCGCCCGACTTTATCGATGTGACCGCCAAGGGCGCCAAGAGCATCCCCTCCGTTATCAAAGGCCTCTTCCACAAAGGCGACTAGCTCCTCATGAGTTGCGGTGGAATAGTTCCTAAATGCGGCTTTAGATGCTTCAGACAGGAACTATTCCACCGCAACTTCGAAGTCTAGTCATGCGACGTATGGCGATGCAGTAAATCTGCTACACTAGTACAACATGCCTCCGTAGCTCAGGGGATAGAGCACCGCTCTCCTAAAGCGGGTGTCGACGGTTCGAATCCGCCCGGGGGCACCAGGAAAATCGCAGGTCAGGAGTTATTTTTGCTTCTGACCTGTTCTGGTTTTGGGACTAAGAACCGCTTTCGTTTGTAAATCTGGTAAGTAAATATTATGACTTCCCGAGTTTTCCACTGAAAACAGGAAATCACCATTTTGGGGATAAAAGTTTTCAACAGCTGTTAGTCGGTTCCATTTTGGTGATGTGCTTCCCTCTTTTGGGTAAATAATTTCACCATTTTGATGATTCGGTAGCTTTGAATTATTTGATAAAAAGCCTGCTCAGAAGCTTGTGTAATACCCAGTTTGGTGAAACCAATTAATAGAGAAATAGTTTATAAAGAAATAGGGACGGCGATGCCGTCCCCTTCGCTCGCAGAGCTCGCTGCGCGGTCACGTGCCGTGACCTTGCCGCCGGCTACGCCGTCGATTGATACGCTCACTGCGTTCGCTGATGATGGACTAATCCTTTTTATCAGTGACACCAGTCATAAGTGCAGCAATTGATATGTTGAATCCATTGGCAATTTTAGAGAGGTTAGAAAGACTGACATTTCTTCGCCCGACCTCTATCGAGGCGTAGTAAGACCTGTCCATGTCAATGCGGTTCGCAAATTGCTCTTGTGAGTAACCAGACTCTGATCTGAGTTCTTTGCAGCGTAGACCAAAGGATTGTTGTAGCGGCGAGATATCCATGACAAAAAGAGTCATGGATTGTTGTATTTATGCCAACGGACTATATACAACAATCCCAGTTAAGGCGCATAATTATCTCTATTGGAAAGCACTCTGATGCCCAGTCTGATAGGGCACGGAAAAGGAATGGAATAGCAATGACTCAGGGAAAGCATTTCGCTGCCGGTGGCGATCACTTCGCTGCACTGCCAAACAAAAAGATTCACACTCCGAAGGGGATCGCGCGTCTGACCGTCACCGCGGCGACCATGGCCGCCATGACCGGATCGAGCCTCATCTCACCGTTCGCGGCATTCGCCCAGACCGGTGACGGGGGCACACAGCACCCCGCCGTGATGTCGCCGATCGCCGCCCACGCCGGCGCGGCATCCGGTAC
>UQUD01000038.1 GCA_900544225.1 uncultured Collinsella sp. | reverse complement strand
GCTCAGATAATAAACCCAGCCCGCCGCGGGGCACCCGGGGACCTACCGGGGATTGCTATGACGTACGTTGGCTGAAATATTAACGTGGGCTCCGCCGTTCGAACGAACGGCGGAGCCCACACTCACTTTTTATTCAGCCCTAGTCATCGCGCAAAGCCCCTTCTGCAGCACACGGTGCAGCCGAGTCACCGCAGGCTGGGGCGGGGGGCGGTCCTTTCTCTCGGAAAACTTCGCGAAGCCCAGTTTCCGAGAGAAAGTGTCCGGCTCCCGCCCCGGCCGGACAGCTCGACCTACACCGTGTGCTGCGGCAGGTCCTGCAGGGCGATGACGTCCATGCCCATGTCGTTGGCGCTGCCGTGACCCTGCTGGTCCTCACGCACCGCCTCGATGGCACTCACGTACGTGTTGGCGGCAGACATCGCGGTCACGCAAGTCACGCCGCGGCGCACCGCCTCGGTGCGCAACAGATAGCCGTCGCCACGCGAGCCCGGGCCGTACGGTGTGTTGATAATCACCGCGATCTTGCCATCGGCGATGAGGTCACCGATGTTGGGACGCTCGCCGTCGTGCGGGCCGCTGATCTTTTCCACGACCTCACACGTCACGTTGCCTCCGCGCAGCACGCGCGCCGTACCCTCGGTAGAGCAGATGTCAAAGCCCAAGTAGCGCAGGATACGGGCGACCGAAAGGATATGGCGCTTATCACGATCGCACACGCTGATGAACACCTTACCGCAACTCGGGTCGGGCAGCTTGTAGTCAATCGCCAGCTGCGTCTTGGCATATGCTTCGGGATAGCTCTTGGCGATACCCATGACCTCGCCCGTCGACTTCATCTCGGGTCCCAGGATAACGTCGGCTCCCGGGAAACGACCCCAGGGCATAACGGCTTCTTTCATGCAGAACCAGTCCAGCTGACGCTCGTCGCTCGGCAGGCCCAGGCTCGCGATGGAATCGCCCGTCATGATACGCGCCGCGCACTTGGCCAGCGGCACGCCGGTGGCCTTGGAGATGAACGGCACGGTACGGCTGGCACGCGGGTTGGCCTCGATCACGTAAACAGTCTCGCCCTTGATGGCATACTGCACGTTGACCAGACCGCGGACTCCCAGCGCCATCGCGATGCGGCGCGTGGTCTCGCGAAGCTTCGCCTGCAGGCTCTCGCTAAAGCTGAACGGCGGAATGCAGGTCGCAGAGTCACCGGAGTGGATACCGGCCTCCTCGATATGCTCCAGGATGCCGCCGATGTAGACCTCCTCGCCGTCGCACAGGGCGTCGACGTCGGACTCGATCGCACCCTCCAGGAAGCGATCGAGATACACCGGGTAGTCGGGGCTAATGCGCGCAGCCTCGGCCATGTAATCGCGCAGATGCTCGGCATCGTAGGCGATCATCATGCCGCGACCGCCCAGCACATAGCTCGGACGCACCAGCAGCGGGTAGCCAATGTGCGCGGCAACGGCTTCGGCCTCCTCAAACGAGGTGGCCTGGCCCGCCGGCGGGTACATAATGCCCAGCTTGTCGAGCAGGGCGGCAAAACGCTCGCGGTCCTCGGCAAAATCGATGGCGTCGGGCTTGGTACCCATGATGTTCACGCCGCTCTCCTCGAGCATGCGTGCCAGTTTAAGCGGGGTCTGACCGCCGAGCGTCACTACGACGCCGTCGGGACGCTCAACGTCGATAACGTCCATGACGTCCTCGTAGGTGAGCGGCTCAAAGTACAGGCGGTCTGACGTGTCGTAGTCGGTCGAGACGGTCTCTGGGTTGCAGTTGACCATGATGGTCTCGAAGCCGCGGGCCGCCAGCGCATAGCTCGCGTGCACGCAGCAGTAGTCAAACTCGATACCCTGGCCGATACGGTTGGGACCGGCACCCAGAATCATCGCCTTGGGCTTGCTTGCCGGCGTGGTCTCGTCGGGGGCAACGCACTTCTTGGCGATCGGGCTCGTACGGTAGATGTTCTCGTAGGTCTTATAGTGGTATTCCGTGGCACTCGAGAACTCGGCGGCGCAGGTGTCGACCGTCTTCATGCTGGGAACCACGCCCAGACCCTTACGGTAAGCGCGAACAAAACGCTCATCCGAGCCGGTCAGCGCGGCAATCTCGGCATCGCTCGTGCCATACTGCTTGAGCAGGCGCATCGCGTCGGCGTCAACGTCCTCCACGCGCAGGCCGCGAACGCTCTCCTGGACCCGCACCATATCGTTGATGCGGTTGAGATACCACGGATCGATACCGCAGATGGCGTGGATGCGCGCAACATCCCAGCCACGGCGCAGGGCCTCGACCACAAAGAAGATGCGGTGCTCAGTCGGGGTGCCCACGGCCTGGGCGAGTTCATCGTCGCTCAGCTTATCGGCGCCCTCCTTGCCACCGGCGCAAATACCCTGGTGCCCGTCCTCCAGCGAGCGCATGGCCTTGCCAAAGGCCTCCTCAAAGGTGCGGCCGATCGCCATGATCTCGCCCACGGCCTTCATGCGCGTGGTGAGCGTGGGGTCGGTGCCCTTGAACTTCTCGAAGGCAAAGCGTGGCACCTTGACCACACAGTAGTCGATCGTGGGCTCAAAGCAGGCGGGCGTGGCCTTGGTGATGTCGTTGACGATCTCGTCGAGCGTATAGCCCACGGCCAGGCGAGCGGCGGCCTTGGCGATGGGGAAACCCGTGGCCTTGGAGGCCAGCGCGGACGAACGGCTCACGCGCGGGTTCATCTCGATGACAATCAGGCGGCCGGTTTGGGGATTCACGGCAAACTGCACGTTGGAGCCGCCGGTCTCGACGCCGATCTTCTCCAGGATGGCGAGCGAGGCGACGCGCATGCGCTGATACTCAAGGTCGGAGAGGGTCTGCGCCGGCGCCACGGTGATGGAGTCACCGGTATGCACGCCCATGGGGTCGAGGTTCTCGATGGAGCACACGATGATGCCGTTGCCGGCGTGGTCGCGCATGACCTCCATCTCGTACTCTTTCCAGCCCTCGATGGACTCCTCGACCAGCACTTCATGGGCAGGCGAGAGTTCAAGGCCCTGGCTCACGATGGAGACGAGTTCCTCGTGAGTATGCGCGATGCCACCACCGGCGCCGCCCAAGGTAAAGCTCGGACGCAGCACGCAGGGATAGCCCACACGCTCGGCGATGGCCTCGGCGTCAGCCACGCTGTAGGCATAGCCCGAGCGCGCGACCTCCAGGCCGATCTCGGCCATGGCCTCGTTAAAGAGCTTACGGTCCTCACCGCGCTCGATGGCGGCAAGGTCACAGCCGATCATCTCGACGCCGTACGTGTCGAGTGTGCCGTCCTTTGCCAGCTCGACGGCGGCATTCAGACCGGTCTGGCCGCCCAGCGTGGGCAGCAGCGCGTCCGGGCGCTCCTTCTTGATCACGCGCTCGATAAATTCGGCAGTGATGGGCTCGACATAGGTGCGGTCGGCCAAGCCCGGGTCGGTCATGATGGTCGCCGGGTTGGAGTTGACCAGGATGACCTCAAAGCCATCCTCCTTGAGCACCTTGCAGGCCTGGGCGCCGGAGTAATCGAACTCGCAGGCCTGGCCAATGACGATGGGGCCCGAGCCAATGACGAGGATACGCTTGATGTCGGTACGTTTAGGCATGTTAGTTCTCCTCGGTCTCGGTCGCGGCGGAACCATCGTCGGCGAAATTCCAGCCCTGCAGGCGGTCCTTGGCGGTATCGATGTCCAGATAGTTTTCCTCGCCGTCCATGAGTCGCGTAAAGGCGGTAAAGAGATAGTGAGCATCGGTGGGGCCAGGTGAGGCCTCGGGGTGGTACTGCACCGAGAAGCACGGCGCGTCGAGCAGCTGGATGCCCTCGGCGGTGCCGTCATTGAGATTCACATGCGTCAGGCGAATGCGGCCGAAACGCTCGTTCATCACGACCGGCGCGATACCGCGGCGCACCCAGACGCGCAGATCGCCATCGGCCGCGTGCTCGGTCTCGCCGCCCGAAAGCTCGGGGACAAGCTTGCCCAAGCTGGGGAACAACAGGCCAAAGCCGTGGTTTTGCGCGGTGATCTCCACGCGGCGGCTGACCAGATTCATAACCGGCTGGTTGCCACCACGGTGACCGAACTTAAGCTTTTCCATCTGAGCGCCGCACGCCAAGCTGATCATCTGGTGACCGAGGCAGATGCCAAAAACCGGCACCTTGCCGATCAGCTGCTGCACCTGCTCGTAGGTCTCCACCACGGCATCGGGGTCGCCGGGGCCATTGGACAAAAAAACGCCATCGGGATTCATGTCGAGCACCTGCTGGGCGGGCGTATCCCACGGCACGACGGTCAGGTCGCAGCCGGCACGGACCAGGCCCTCCAGAATGCCGCGCTTCACGCCGCAGTCGTAGGCAACCACTTTGTGGCGGGCAGGAGCGGCAGGGGCAAGCGCAAAGTCATGCGTAGCGGGCAGGTCGCTCGCAGCAAAAGCGTGGGGCTCAGGGCAGCTCACGGTCTTGACCAGGTTCTCGCCGACCAGCGTGGGCGCGGCGGACAGGCGTTCAGCAAGCTCGTCGACGTCGAAGATCTCCGTCGAGATTATGCCCATCTTGGAACCGTTGTCGCGCAGGTGGCGCACGAGAGCGCGGGTGTCGACGCCCTCGATAGCGACGATGCCGTATGCACGCAGGTACTCCGGCACGCTGACAGTCGAGCGCCAGTTAGAAGGCGTGGCGCACATGTCGCGGACGACCATGCCACGCATGGCGGGAGCGCTCGCGGGGCGAGCGGTATCGCCGGGGAAGGCCGACTGGACGTCGGTCTCGTCAATGCCGTAGTTGCCGATCTGCGGATAGGTCATGGTTACGATTTGACCGGCATAGCTCGGGTCGGTCATGACCTCAAAGTAGCCCTCGAGCGACGTGTTAAAGCAGACCTCGCCGGTTGCGGTACCCTCGGCACCACATGCACGGCCATAAAAAATGGTCCCATCCTCAAGATACAGGATGCAGGGACCGCAGGTGCCCTTGCTGGTTTTAGCCAGCATACGCTGGCACAGCTCGCTGGGCGCGATGGTGCGGGCGGCAGCGCCCGCAATATGGTTGTTCGCCATAGTTCTCCTTCCCGGTCTCACAGGACCGGCTTAAAGGTGTGTAGTTAGGCCTCGCGGTATTGTAACCGCAAGCATGCCTCATGGCGTTAATTTCATCGAAATGTTTACGAAATGATAATTATGACTTTCTATGCATAATGTTTTTTAATCCCCGTCCCAGAAAAATCATCCCGCGGGGCTTGTGGCTCACGCGGGATGATGGCGTCTTATTTTTTCTTGTCCTGCTCCAGCAGTTCGGACGGTGTGCGATCGGGCTTGCCGCCGCGGAAAATCTCGCGGCCATGCAGACGATGCTCCAGGTCACGCTCGGTCTTTTCCTCGTCAATCTTGGTCTGGCTCACCACCGGGTCCTCAATCAACGACGACACCGAGTTCACCTGCTTCTGAATGCGCTCGGCGATGGTGTCATCCATGCTCACGATACGCATCTTCCAGTCGATACTCGTGGCGTTGGATGAGCTCTTGGTCCACACGAACGTCAAAATGGCGCTCTGGTGGCCGCGCGCGGGGAACATGCCAAAGAAGGAATCGTGCTGAATGTTGCTATCCTCGTCGATATAGGCGTGAACGTTATACACCACGCGGTCGATCTTATCGTTGAGCAACGCGTTGGTCGCAAGCGCCGCGGCCTGAATCTGCCCGTTGGACAGCAGCTCGAGCTCGTTGGCAGACGATGTGTCCAACACCGTCACCTCGACCGTGCCCGTGCGTTCATCGGCTTCATCGACGGTAAAGTCGAGCGGGAACTGCGTAAAGCCGTTGCCCCATTCAAGTCCACCCTTGAGCGCTGTAGAAACGGTATCAACCAAAACGCTCTCGGACAGGTTGGCGGTATTCAGACGGCGCATCACGCCGTAGCCGATCTGCATGCCCACGATCAGCACCAAAATACCGATGACCACGGCCATCGCGGTCTTCGTAATGGTATGGCTCACCTGCGAGCCCGAAGGATCGTCCTCGGACAGCGGGTCGATATGTTTTGCCTGGCTCGCGCGGTCCTCGCTGCGCAGCTGCGCTAGCGCCGCTTTGTCACCGCGCTTGGCCGCAGCCTCCTTCTCACGCATGCGCTCGGTACGCTTTTTGGCGAGCGTGGGATCCAAGACGCCGGATGCATCGATTTCGGAGAATAACTCCGTCACTTCTTCCGGAGTCAAAGGGTTCTTGTCAGCCATAAACTTCCTGTCATATCAATCAGTCGAGCTCGTGCGCACGCGCACCTTCGAACTGCATTCGATAGTAACGGGCATAGGTGCCGCCACGGGCGAGAAGCTCCTCGTGCGTGCCACGCTCCATAACGCGACCATGCTCAACGGTCGCAATCTCATCGGCATGCTTAATGGTCGAAAGACGGTGGGCGATGATAATCGTGGTGCGGCCGCGTGCCAGCTCTTCGAGCGACTCCTGCACCGCCTCCTCGCTCTCGTTATCCAAAGCACTCGTCGCCTCGTCCAAAATCAGGATCTTGGGGTTCTTGAGGAACACACGCGCGATGGCAACGCGCTGCTTTTGACCACCCGAAAGACGGCTGCCGCGCTCGCCCACCACGGTGTCGTAGCCCTGCGGAAGCGATTCGATAAAGGTATCGATATTGGCGCGACGGGCCGCCTCGGAGATCTCTTCTGCCGTAGCACCCGGCTTGCCGTAGGCGATGTTCTCGCCAATCGTACCGTCAAACAGGTAGACATCCTGCTGCACCAGGCCGATGGCGCGGCGCAGGCTCTGCTGCGTCACATCGCGCACGTCCTGACCGTCGATGCTAATGGATCCGGTAGCCACGTCATAAAAGCGCGGCAGCAGCGAACAGGTCGTGGACTTGCCGCCGCCCGAGGGGCCAACCAGCGCGATGGTCTGGCCGGGCTTGATAGACAGGTCCATGTGGTCGATAACGGGACGCTCGTCGGCATAGCCCTCGCCCAGCTCGACATCCTCGTAGTTAAAGCACACGTCGTGATACTCCACGGCGCCGGCAGTCACCTGCAGATCCGTAGCGCCCGGCTTGTCCTGGATATCCGGCGCGGTCGAGAGCACCTCGTCCATACGTTTAAAGCCGGCGATAGCCTTCTGATACGTTTCGGCCGAATTGACGAGCGTCTCGAGCGGCGTGCAGAACAGCGAAATATAGAGTGCAAAGGTCGCCATATCGACCGCCTGCAGCTGTCCCTGGGCGACCAGCCAGCCGCCCAGCAGCACCACGATCACATAGAGCACACCCGAGAGCAGGCCATACGTCGCGGTATAGACGCCCATGGCGTGATACATGTTCTCCTTGGACGAAAGGTAGCGATCGTTAGAGGCACGGAACTTGGCGCGCTCGGTCTCCTCGTTGGCAAAGCTCTTGACTACGCGCATGCCCGCCAGCGAATCCTGCAGCTGTGCATTAATGCCGCTGATCTTCTTGCGGTTGTCGCTAAAGACCTCGCGCATGCGCATGTTCTGCCAAAACATGACGACCGCAAACGCCGCCGTCACCACGGCCATGGCAAGCGCCAGCACCGGAGCGATGGTAAAGAGGATCACAAACGAGCCGATAATCTCGATACCGCAGATGATGATCCACTCGGGTACGTGATGCGCCGCCTCGCAGATATCGAACAGGTCGTTGACCACGCGGCTCATCATGTCGCCCGAGCTGTTGCGGTCGAAGTACGCAAAGCTAAAGCGCTCATACTGGTCGAACAGGTCCTCGCGCATTTTGGACTCCATGCGCGCGCCCATCACGTGACCCCAATAGCTCACAAAGTAGCGGCAGGCGCAGCGGACGGCATACATCAGCACCAAGCCCACCGCGATCATGCCGAGCGCCTGCATAATGGCAGCCTGACCCTGAGTAAATAGCCCACCGGTCAAATTGCGCAGAATAATAGGAAACGCCAAGTCAATGGCGGCGAGCACCAGAGCGCAAACAGTATCAGCAAAGAAAAGCCCCATCTGGGGCTTGTAATACGAAAGAAACCTCTTAAACATGCAGTCCTCGAAGAGAAATAAATAGCGTGATAAATCCGGTTGAGCCGGTCGGGCTGAAAACAAAGCGTCCCAACAAACATAACGCCGATGTTCTAGCAACGTCAGCGAAAACGTCCCTAAGCGAGCAAGGTGCCTTGAAAGAGGAGCGACGCGTACTTCGGTACGCGAGCGACGATTGAAAGGCAGATTGCCGCTTAGGGGCGTTTGCAGCGTCGACTCGTTACGCGGTTTGGTAAAACCGCGTAACCTAGAGCTCCGTGCCCCCAAGGCGGTGTGCGATGCTGTCGCAGGCAAGCGCGCCCACGACGGTCTTGGCGTCTTCGATCTTGCCGTCGAGTACGGCGTCGATCAGCTCGTGCAGCGGCACCAGGTCCACGTTGACAAACTCGTCATCATCGGGGTTGGGCGCATCAAACTCGAGCTTGGTAGCCAAGTAGATGTGGATAATCTCATCGCAAAAACCACAGGACGTGACAATCGACGTCAAAAAGCGAATGCGACCAGCCCTAAAGCCCGTCTCCTCATGCAGCTCGCGCTTGGCGCAATCGAGCGGGTCCTCGCCTGGATCGAGCTTGCCGGCGGGAATCTCGACCGTCACGCGGTCGATGGCGGTGCGGTACTGACGCACCAGTACGATCTTGCCGCTCTCGGTCAGTGCCACAACAGCCGCCGCACCCGGATGGCGAACGATATCGCGGGCGCTGCGGCGACCGTTGGGCAGCTCAACCTCAAGACGGTGGACGTCGAGGATCTTGCCCTTCCAGGCGCACTCCTCCGAAAGAATCTTCTCGTGCAGCTCGGCATCGTGCGGGTCGTCATCGCCCAGCACCAGCGCCGGCTCGTCAGCGACCTCGCCACCAGGCTCGCCCTCGGCGTGCCCATACACGCGGCTGTCCTCTTCGACGATCTGCGCGTCCACGAGCTCTTCGTTCTTCTCGTCCATCCGTCTCATTCCTCTCGGATTTTAGGCATCCCAGGCGTCGCGGCCGCGCAGCGCGCGCAGGCCGATGTCGTGACGCAGGGTCTTGCCCTCAAAATCAATCTTCTCGCAGGCCTCGTAGGCAAGGTTGCGGGCGTTCTCAAACGTATCGCCCAGCGCGGTCACGGCAAGCACGCGGCCACCATTGGTCACGAGCTGGCCGTCCACCACGGCAGTGCCCGCGTGGTACACGGTCACGTTCTCCATGGCCTCGGCATCGGCGATACCGGTAATGACCTTGCCTTTCTCGTAGCTGCCGGGATAACCCGCACTCGTCAGGACAACGGCCACGGCCCACTCGTCGCGCCAGTCGAGTTCAATCTGATCGAGCTCGCAGTTGGCGCAGGCGAGCATGACCTCGACCAGGTCGTTCTTAAGGCGCGGCAGAACGACCTGCGTCTCGGGGTCGCCAAAGCGGGCATTGAACTCCAGCACCTTGGGGCCGGCAGGCGTGAGCATAAAGCCGCCGTACAGGCAGCCGCGGTAGTCGATACCCTCGGCAGCGAGCTCGGCCACGGTCTGCTCCATGACCTTCACCATCGTGGCGTGCTCCTCATCGGTCACGATGGGCACCGGGCTGTAGACGCCCATGCCACCGGTGTTGGGGCCCTTGTCGCCCTCGAGCGCACGCTTGTGGTCCTGCGAGGTGGCCATGGGGCGCACGGTCTTGCCGTCGGTAAAGGCCAGCAGCGAGCACTCGGGACCAACGAGCATCTCCTCGATGACCACGGTATTGCCGGCATCGCCAAAGGTGCCGCCAAAGCACTCGCGCACGGCCTCCTCGGCCTGCTCAAGTTCGGTCGCCACGATAACGCCCTTGCCCGCGGCAAGGCCGTCGGCCTTCACGACCAGCGGGGCGCCCTGCTCGCGCACGTAGGCGAGAGCCGAAGCCTCGTCGGTAAACGAACCATAGGCTGCCGTCGGAATGCCCGCACGCTCCATGAGCTGCTTGGAGAACAGCTTGGAGCCCTCCATCTGGGCGCCCTCGGCACCCGGGCCAAAGCAGGGAATACCCGCCGCGCGCACCCCCGCCACGAGCGGAGCCTCGGGGCCAATTACCACGAGTCCGCATCCGTGGCTCTGCGCAAACGCCGCCACGGCCGCAGGATCGCAGTCGTCGAGAACAACGTTCTCGCCGCAGCTCGCGGTGCCGCCGTTACCCGGCGCGATGTAGAGCTTGCCGGCGCGCGGTGATGCTGCGAGCTTAGCTGCCAAAGCATGCTCACGGCCGCCGCTGCCCAACAACAGGATGTCGATGGTTTGAGTGTCCGCCTTCAAGGGTGCCTCCTCTATGGATGAACGGCCCGCTCCGCGCGAGCCCTTTGCAAGCAAATATACCCCTCGGCCGCCCGTCCGGGCTGCAAAGGGGTATATCGCAATAACCAAATAGTCCCGATTACTTCCAGAATCGGTTGATGATCTGCTCGCGACCAGCGCCAACGCCAATGAACGTCACGCGGGTGTGTGCCAGATCCTCGATAAACGCCACGTAGTCCTGAGCCTCCTGCGGCAGCTCGTCAAAGCTGCGGCAACCGGTGATGTCGCACTTCCAGCCAGGAAGCTCCTCGTAGATGGGCTTGGCATGCTCAAAGCGCACCTGGTGCTCGGGCACGCTCGTGTAACGCTCGCCATCGACGTCGTAGGCCACGCACACCTTAATGGTGTCGAAGGCCGAAAGCACGTCGAGCTTGGTCATGGCGATGTCGGTGAGGCCGTTGACGCGCGAGGCGTAGTTGGCGATGGGGCCGTCGAACCAGCCGCAGCGACGACGGCGACCGGTGGTCACACCGTACTCATAGCCCTCCTCGGTCAGCGTGTGGCCGGCCTCGGACTCATAGGAAAGCTCGGTGGGCATGGGGCCCGAACCGACGCGGGTGATATAGGCCTTCATGACGCCCAGCACGCGGTTGACGTTCTTCATGCCCACGCCGGAGCCGGTGATGGCGCCGCCGGCGGTGCAGTTGGAAGACGTCACGTACGGATAGGTGCCGTGGTCGATGTCGAGTAGCGTCGCCTGGGCGCCCTCAAACAGCAGGTCCTTGCCCTCATCGATCATGTTGTTGAGCAGCAGGCTCGTCTCGGTGATGTAGGGGCGCAGGCGCTCGGCCATCGGCAGGTACTCGTCGCAAATCTGGTCCACGGTGTAGGTGGGCAGGTTGTAGATGAGCTCGAGCTCGGGGTTCACGCGGGCGAGAGCGGTCTCCAGCTTGTCGCGGAACAGCGCCTCGTCCAGCATGTCCTGCATGCGCAGGCCGATGCGGGCCATCTTGTCCTGATAGCACGGACCAATGCCGCGCTTGGTGGTACCGATGTTCTTCTTGCCGAGCTTCTGCTCAAAGGCGCCATCCAGATCGATGTGGTACGGCATGATGACATGCGCGTTGCCGCTAATCTTGAGGTTCTTGGTGGTGATGCCGTCGGCCTCGAACATGTCGATCTCCTCAAGGACAACCTTGGGGTTGACGACGCAGCCGTTACCGATCACCGACACGTGATCGGAATACATGATGCCGGAGGGCACCTGGTGCAGGCCGTACTTCTTGCCGTTGACGACGATGGTGTGGCCGGCGTTGTTGCCTCCCGAGTAGCGCACGACGGCATCGAAGTCGCCGGCGACCAGGTCGCAAATCTTACCTTTGCCCTCATCGCCCCACTGGGCACCGACCAAAACGGTTGACGGCATGTTTACTCCTTACATTCATGGACTGTCTACGCGCCACGCCGGCACGCAGAAGCACAAAACATTCCCAGTATACCCGTGCAACGGGCGCCTGTCCTACTCCTCGGCATGTGCCCCATCAAGCTCATAGAACTTGGTGGATGCCGGCAGGAACATCAGATCGACGTCGCCGATCGGGCCCGAACGGTTCTTGGCCACGACGATACGCGTAACGCCCTCGTCGGGTCGATCGTCGCGCGAGGCCTCGGCCTCGTCGGCGGAGCGGTCCAAGAACATAACGATATCGGCGTCCTGCTCGATGGAGCCCGATTCACGAAGGTCGGAAAGCTGCGGGCGCTTGCCGGTACGGGATTCGACCTGACGCGAGAGCTGCGACAGCGCGATGAGCGGGATCTTGAGCTCCTTGGCCATGATCTTCAGACCACGCGACATCTCCGAAACCTCGACGGTACGGCTCTCGGAGCGGCGTCCCGGCGGAGGACTCACCAGCTGCAGGTAGTCCAGGATGATGATTGCCTTCTCCTTGTTATGGAGCATGCGGCGGCTCTTGGCGCGAATCTCGGTCACTGTGGTGCCGGGCGTATCGTCAATCAGAATATCGAGCTTGGACAAGGTCTGCGTGGCCTCGTTGATATTGGCCCACTGCTCGGGGCTAATGCGGCCCATGCGGAAGTCACTGATCGAGATCATGGCGTAGGCGCAAATCAGACGCTGGGCAATTTCTTTGCCCGACATCTCCAGCGAGAAGAAGCCGACGGTATAACCGGCAGCGGCAGCGTTGAGCGCCAGATTCAGGGCGAACGACGTCTTACCCACAGCAGGGCGGGCGCCGATAATGATGAGCTGGCCCTCGCGGAAGCCCATGAGCATGCGGTCGAGTGACGGGAAGCCCGTGGGCACGCCCGCAGCCTGACCACCGGCCTGACACACTTCCTCGGCCTCGTTATAGGCCTCAACCATAAACTCGGTCAGCGTCTTGTAGCTCGACTTGACCTCGCGTGCCGTGACCTTGAGCAGCTTGCTCTCGGCTAGCTCCACGACCTCTTTGGTGTCGGTGGGGGCGTTATATGCCAGCGCGTTGATCTCGTTGGTGGCGCCGATCAGCTCGCGCAGCATCGAATCGCGACGAACGATGGCGGCATGGTGCTGCCAGTTCACGAGCGACAGAGTCTGACCCATCAGCTCCAAAATGTAGGCCTCGCCGCCCACGGCATCGAGCTTGTTGATGCTTCGCAGGTAATCGATCAGCGAGATGGAGTCGATGGGAATGCGGCTGTTGTACATATCGACCATCGCGGTGTAGATGGTCTTATGAATGGGCCGGTAGAAATCATCGGGCTGCAGCTCGACCTGGGCCTCTTCGACCACCTCGGGCGATAGCAGCATAGCGGCCAGTACATTGGCCTCTGCATCTTGGTTTTGGGGAAGACCCAACTTTGAGCCGCGGTCCTCGACCGTCAGCCCCGTCTCCCTATCGTCATATGCCATGAGCATCCTCATTCATATCGCTTGCGAGCATCCATAGTATCAGCCACGGTCCCAAAACGCGCCGCGCGCCGCCAATCATCACCGAACCAAACGGATGAACGGTCCTGTATATAGGACTTCGACGCAACGTTCACCATGACACTCACTCAGCGCAAAAAACAAAAGGGCGCCCTGGTTTCCCAGAGCGCCCTTCTTAGAACAAGATTGTTGCGTTGCAGCAAATGCTACTCGGCAGCAGCCTCAGTCTCGACCTCGGCGGTCTCGGCCTCGGCGACCTCAGCGGCCTCCTCGACCTCAGCCTCGGCAGCGAGCTCCTCGGCGGTAACGCCGACGAGAACGACAACCTCGGCCTTGATCTCGCGGTACAGCGAGATGGCAACGGTGTGGGCACCGGCAACCTTGATGGGCTTACCGAGCTCGACGCGCTTGCGGTCGATGTCCATACCGAGCTGAGCCTTGATGGCGTCAGCGACCATAGCGGCGGTAACGGAGCCAAAGAGGATGCCCTCGTCGCCGACCTTGACGTCAACGGTGACCGTCTTGCCCTCGAAGGCAGCCTTGGTCTCGTTGGCAGTAGCCAGACGGACGGCCTCGCGCTTGGCGATGTTGTTGCGACGCTCGTCAAGCTGCTTGAGGTTGCCCTTGGTGGCGGCAACAGCGAGCTTCTTGGGGAACAGGAAGTTCTCAGCGTAACCCTGAGCGACCTCTACGACGTCACCCTCGCCGCCCTTGCCCTTGATCTCATCGAGAAGAATAACCTTCATGATGTGTCTCCCTTCTTAGCCGCGGTCGCGGTTGCCACGAGAGGAAACCACGGGGACGGTGTACGGCAGGAGAGCCATCTCGCGGGCGCGCTTGATGGCGTTGGCGATGTCATGCTGATGCTGCGTGCAAGCGCCAGTGACGCGACGGGGCTTGATCTTGCCACGGTCGGTCATGTACTTACGGAGAAGCTGAGTGTCCTTATAGTCGATGAACTCAGTGTTCTCCTTGCAGAACTGGCAGTACTTACGACGCGGCTGACGTGCAGAAAAATCATTAGCCATGTCAAAATACCTTTCATTTGGCAACTTCGGCGAACCGAAGCCGCCTCTCACTCAAAAATAGGTGAACAACCCTTAGAACGGGATGTCCTCATCGTAGACGTCGACCGCGGGCGGCGTAGCCACCGGTGCGGCAGGACGTGCTGCGGGCGCGGAAGCTGCGGGGGCGTAACCGCCCTGATCGTAGCCACCCTGGCCACCACGGGAGCTCATAAACTCGATCTCATCGACGATGACCTCAAGTTTGCTCCGGCGCTGGCCGTCGCGCTCCCAAGAGCTGTAGCGCAGCTTGCCCTCGATCGCGACCTTGTTTCCCTTTGCCAGGAAACGGCTC
Organism: uncultured Collinsella sp.; assembly: GCA_900544225.1. Lineage (GTDB taxonomy): Bacteria > Actinomycetota > Coriobacteriia > Coriobacteriales > Coriobacteriaceae > Collinsella. The sequence continues at coordinate 3,714 of UQUD01000038.1, read as the reverse complement.
ACGGCCTCGGCGCGGGTGCCGAACATGGTGCAGTCGACAAAGTTGGGATAGTCCTCCCACTCGCCAGTCTGCGCGTTGCGGCGACGATCGTTCACGGCGACGCCAAAGGACAGAACCTGGGTTCCGCCGGCGGTGGCGCGCAGCTCGGGATCGCGGGTGAGGTTACCGGTGATGTTCACTCGATTGATGCTCATAACTCACTACTTCCTCTTGGGGCACAAGCCCAGTCCAAAACGACAGTCTTACTCCTGGTCGTCGCGACGGACGATCATGTGGCGGACCACAGCGTCGGTGATGCGCAGGACGCGATCAAGCTCGGCGATCTGGGTAGGATCTGCGTGGAAGTTGATGAGGGTGTAGTCACCATCGGTGAGGTCGTTGATCTCGTAGGCGAGCTTGCGCTTGCCCCACTCGTCAACGGAGTCGACCTTGCCAGCGCCCTCAGCGATCGTGGTATCGATACGCTTCATAACAGCGAGACGAGTCTCGGGGTCGAGCGACGGGTCAACAAAGAACAGCAGTTCATAAGCCTTCATATTGTCACCTCCTCTGGGCAAATGTGGCTTCAGGTCGTGAAGGTGCGCCTGAAGCAGGAAAAGACTTAGTAATAATATCTTTCAACCTCCCAGGCCGCAAGAATATGCAGCTACAACCTCATGACCTCCACATATGCCCATGCTCGCACCACGTTTCATGCGCATTCCAACCAAATGCCGACCAAGAGCTTGACGGATTTGTGGACAAGATACGATGCCGCGGGGACAAGCTGAGCCAAGCCGCAGGTCAACGGGCACAAGGCTGTGGTCGCAAAATGCATACCAGCGGTCCACAGCACCACCCAAAGATTTTTAAATTCATTACCAAGTCGCTTATGAATACCCCTTTTGAACAATTGAGTTGATCAACCACGCTGGTCGGAAGCCGTTTTTTTGGCACCTCAAACCCCACTGCAACGCCAAGCGCGGCCGAGCGTTTTAAAAAATGCCAACTTTTCTGTTTGCACTTTGCGATTCCTCGTGTATACTGACTTTCGCATTTAACGGAGAGTTGTCCGAGTGGCCGAAGGAGCACGATTGGAAATCGTGTAGGCGTCAAAAGCGTCTCCAGGGTTCAAATCCCTGACTCTCCGCCAGTTAATTCCAAAGCAGGCCTTCGAGCCTGCTTTGTTTTTACCCCACGCGGAGGGGTGGCAGAGTGGTTGAATGCGGCGGTCTCGAAAACCGTTTGGCCTGTATAAGGTCACGAGGGTTCGAATCCCTCCTCCTCCGCCATTTTGGTTGAGAAAGCTCCCAAGAATGGGAGCTTTTTTGTTTTGAGTCTCTAACAAGCAAATACGGCGGAGGAGGAGGGATTCGAACCCGTCAGGGCGCGACGCGTAAAGAAAACGCGCCCGTGGCGCGTTTTTAGCGCAGCGCGGTCGGCGTAAGCCGACCGGATAAATTTTGAGCAAAGCTCAAAATTTGAATATCCCTCCTATTCAGCCACGCCCCCATCGCGTTCAGCATCAGTCCAGATCCCCAAACATGGGACCTACGCCCCCACCCGATCCCAACCGTTTACCGAGCAATAGGGTCGCCACGCCCACCAACCATGTACTATGTACGGGCATTGTCTAAACCCACAACCCAAAGGACCCCATCTTGCCCGTCGTCGCCGCTATGACCATTACCTCGCATGCATCGGATGCCATGGTCGCCATTCCGTTTTGGCTCGAGATGTTCGCTGTTGTCGCTGCATCGATCTCGGGTGTGCTGGTTGCGCGCGAGCACAAGCTCGACCTGGTGGGTGCAGTTGCGCTCGCGGTGGTCTGCGGTCTGGGCGGCGGTCTTTTGCGCGATATGACGCTGCAGGTGGGCAACGTCTACATCCTCAACCAGCCAATGGCGCTGCCGCTCTCCATCGCCACGGCAGCCATCATCTACATTTTCCCGGCAATCGTCGACAAGCCCGAAAAACTCATCCCCTTGCTCGACATCATCTCGGTCGGCATCTATGCGGCAACCGGCGCAGACAAGGCGCTGGTTTACGGCTTTGCACCGGCGGTGTGCATCATGATGGGCTTTTTCACCGCGGTGGGCGGCGGCATGCTGCGCGACGGCTTTATGGGCGTGGTTCCGGGCATTTTCCAACGCACTAACTTTTATGCCATCGCGGCCATCGCCGGATCGACAAGCTATGTGTGTCTCGTTATGAGTGGCATCATGAGCAATGTCGCCGCGCTGGTCGTATGCGTTGTCGTGACCATGGGTCTGCGCTGGCTCTCGCTGCGCTTTGACATCAAAAGCCCCACCGAAGAGGACATCGCGCGCTTTTTGCACCGCAAAAAGTAGACAGCACGGCACGACCCTTCGAAATGCAACCGAGAGGTTCTTTTAGAGCGCCCGCACGTTGGGTACCCTGTTAGGTATATGCCGAACACCTAACAAAAGGATCAACCATGGCTTTCAATCAAACCGCGGCGGCGCCGTCACACAAGATGCGTCGCTGCCTGCTTATGGCATTCGCGCTCATCGCTCTGGCGATCACCGCGCTTCCCACGGCGTCGTTCGCCGGCACGGACACCGCAGGCAACGTACTTGCGACCGACAATGACGCCAATCCGTCCGGCGTCGAAGGTGACCTGTACTGGGCAGGTCAGGCCCTCAACTTGGACGATACGTCCATCGACCGCGATATCATCGCCACGGGCGATACTCTCTCGATCCGCGACTGCACGGTGGGCGGCGCCGTCCGTCTGGCGGCACGCACCATCGACATTGCCAAGACCACGGTTGATGGCAGCGTGACCGTTGCTGGCCAGCATGTCGTTCTCAATTCCGACAGCACCGCTAACTGTTTCTACGCGATAGGCGAGACGGTTGCCTTGCGAGGCTCCACCAAGTCGGCAGCGCTCGCGGGCGATACGGTAACCATCGACGGCACCGTCGATGGCGATGTCGAGGTTTGGGCCGACAAGCTCATCCTGGGCAAGAACGCCCACATCACCGGCACCGTGAACGCGCACGTCTCCGAGGACCCCGAGCGCGCCGCGGGAGCCGAGGTCGGCGCACTCAAGATCGACCGCACCGAGAACGAGGATACCTCCACCGTTAACGATGTCATCGGCGGTATCGTCGCCGCGGCACTCTCGACCTGCTTTGTCGCCCTGTTACTCGAGCTCGTCTTTCCGCGCGCCACCGCCAGCGCCGCCGGCATGCTCCACCAGCGCCCCACGCCCCTGTGGGTGAGCGGTCTTCTGGGCACGATTGCTATCGTCCCCGCCGTCCTACTGCTGATTATCTCCATCGCTGGTCTATCGCTTGCCGGAGCCCTCATGTGCGGCGTTATTGGCATCGCGCTGGTATCGAGTGCCTTTGCAGGGTGCGCGATCGCGCGCATGGTCGGACACAGCCAGAACCGCTACGCCATGGCAGCCATCGGCGGCGTGATCGCCGGCGCCCTCACGGGGCTTCCCCTCGTAGGCGGCTTCATCAGCGGCGTGGCCTTTGTCTTTATGCTCGGCTACATCATCCAGATCATCTGGCGCAACGCCCACCTCAAGCCGCAGCAGCCGGCTAACACGTCAGAACTCCCCACCGCTTAGCCGCCAACCACCACAAAGGGGCCAGGCACCTTTGTGGTGGTGCAAAAGGGTCAGGTTACTTTGCACTAACAAACGAGATCGCGTCGGAAATGTTGGTGTAAGCGCGCCGACGGCTGACCGCCAAACGCAAG
>UQUD01000037.1 GCA_900544225.1 uncultured Collinsella sp. | reverse complement strand
TCCCCGGGGCGCCCGCCTATATCATCCCGTGCTCAAACATTCTCGCTGCGCTGCGAAACTGCGCGCGGGACGATATAGGCGGGCGCCCCGGGGACTACTTTGACGCTGCTTATCTCGCCCGGGTGCCGTCGGGCCAGGGAGGGACGTCTTCGCTGATAGGTGCTTTGTTGAGAGAGCTGCTTTTATTGCGGCTCTTTCTTTGGTTTTGGGTATATTTGTTCTTGTTGAATTGTTATTGCGGATGGGCTGTGTACTTGGCTTTCCGCCGTTATTTGTAGCTGTCTCGGCTTTGGTTGAGGGGAGACGTTCTTTATGCGTATTGTGTTTATGGGTACGCCTGATTTTGCTGTGCCTTCGCTGACTTCGCTTGTTGAGGCTGGGAATGAGATTGCGCTTGTTGTTACTCGTCCCGATGCTGTTCGTGGGCGTGGTAAGAAGCTTGAGCCTTCTCCTGTTAAGGCCAAGGCGCTTGAGCTGGGGTTACCGGTTGTTGAAGCCGATCGTATGACGCCGGAGGTAGTTGATACACTCCAGGCTGCGCAGGCTGATATTTTCTGTGTGGCTGCCTATGGCTGCATTTTGCCTGATGAGGTGCTGCATATGGCGCCGCTTGGTATTGTGAATGTTCATGCTTCGCTGCTGCCTCGTTGGCGTGGTGCTGCTCCCATTCAGCGTGCCATTCTTGCTGGTGATGAGGTTGCCGGCGTTTCCATTATGCGTATTGGACATGGCGTGGATACGGGCGCTTATTGCGCGCAGGCTTCGACCTCGGTTGCCGGTAAGCATGCCGAGGCACTGACTATGGAGCTTGGCGAGCTGGGCGGTAAGCTGCTGGCCGATACGCTGCCCTCACTTGCCGATGACACGGCGGTGTGGACCGAGCAGGATGAGTCCCTTGTCACGCATGCTGCCAAGATTTCCAAGCAGGAGATGCGTCTGGATCCGCAGATGGCGGCGCTCGATTGCGTGCGTCATGTGCTCGCTTCGTCCGATACCGCTCCTGCTCGTTGCGTGATTGCCGGCAAGACGGTTCGCGTGCTCGATGCTGTGCCGGCTGATGTGGCGCTTGGCGAGGGCCTTGTTGCCGTTAAGAACAAGCGTGTTTACCTGGGCCTTTCCGATGGTGCGGTCGAGCTGCTTGAGGTTAAGCCCGATGGCAAGCGCGCTATGGCTGCTTCTGCCTGGGCTGCCGGCCTGCAGGGCGCCGATCTGACGTGGGGTGCTTTGTCATGAGCAAGCTTTCCCCCGCGCGTAAGCTCGCGCTCGATGTGCTGATGGAGGCCGACCGTCGCGGCGTGTATGCGCGCGATGTGCTCTCTGCCCGCGCTACGGCCAAGGCCATTGACAAGCGCGATTCCGCGTTTGCCGCTCGCCTGGCGCTGGGCGTTGCCGCGACGCAGGGCATTTTGGATGAGCTGCTCGATCAGTTCCTCGATAAGCCCAAAAACGTCGCGCCGCGTGTTCGCATGGCGCTTCGCATCTCAGCCTTCGAGATGCTCTACCTGCATACCCCAGGTCGCGTTGCCGTAAGTCAGGGTGTTGAGCTGGTTCGTAGCGGCGCTAAGTCGGCCGCCGGTCTGGCGAACGCCGTGCTGCATAAGGTCGCGGACAACGTTGAGGACTTTGCCGCCGCCACGGGTGCCGATGAGTCCGAGCGCCGTTTGGTTCGCCTATCTCGCCTGATGGGTATGCCGCGCTGGCTGTGTGCTCGCATTATGGCCTCGTTCGATACGCCCGAGGGCGCGCTCAACTTTGCCGGAAATCTGGCGCCCGCGCCGCTCGCTTTGCACGAAAACGCTTTTGCCACCAAACCCGACCCGTATATCTCGCAGCTTGTTGCGCCTGTCTTCCCGGGCTGCCATGCTCCGGTCGATGCGCAGGCCACCGTTGCGTCGGGCGTGTTTGAACGCGCGGCTGCCGTGGCCTCGGACCTTAACGCTCAGCTCATCGCTACTGCGGCGACCCGTCCCGGGCGCTGCCTAGAGATTGGTGCCGGTCGTGGTACCAAGACGTATGTGATGATGTGCCAGGCTAAGCGTGCCGGCTACGACCGTCAGCACACTGCACTCGATTTGCACGATCGCAAGTGTGACCAGAATCTCGCGCGCCTGCATAAGGCGGGTATTACGGGTGTTCGTACTGTCTCGGGTGATGCCTGTGAGCTCGATGCGGTTCTCACGTCGTTCGATGCCATGCTTGGTAAACCTGTCCTGTTCGATACAGTGTTTATCGATGCCCCATGCTCTGGCACCGGAACCATGCGTCGTCATCCCGAGATTCCGTGGCGCTTGACCGAAAAGGACGTGACGGTTGAGCTTCCTAAACTGCAGCTGACGATGCTCAAGGAAGCCGCCGCGCGCGTGGCTGTCGGCGGCGAGCTCATATATGCGACGTGTTCGGTCTTTGATGAGGAGAACGCGCAGGTCGTGGATGCGTTTTTGGCTTCGCCCGAGGGCGCAGGCTTTAGACTGGTACCCCTCTCCGAGGCGCAAATCCTGCAGCTTCCCGAGTTCGCCCAGGCCAAGAAGCTCGTCTCCGTACGCCAAAACGACCGTGGACTTTTCCAGAGCGTCCCCGTAAACGCCGACTCCTACGACGGCCACTTCTGCGCCAGGTTGATTCGCAAGCAGTAAAGAAGTTGCGGTGAAATAGGGATTGAAAAGCGGCTTCTACCCGCCAAACAGTCCTTATTTCACCGCAACTCATAAGGATGATTTTTCTGGGACTGGGATCAATAAATCGGCTATGAAAGTAAGCGGTTGGGTTTGGTAAGTTTCTGGATGCGTGAACCGCTCGCAGATTTAACATTGAGGGGCTAAAATGATCGATCTTAATAGTGACAAGATTGAAAATCCTGAAGATAATACTCAGGAAAATGAAGAGGTTGAGAATTCTTCGATTAAAAAGCGGGTAATTATTGGTGCCGGTATTGTTGCTCTGCTCATTGCTGGTTGTGTCGGTGGTTATGCTGGTTACAATTACAAACAAGCATGTAGTGAACATAATCAGCAGGTTGAAGTTTTGTATTCAAAGGCTAGCGATAGTGTTGCTGCCTTTATGGCTGATCCTGGGTTACTAACTTTTGAGCAACGTCTTGATACCATTAAAAATGCTCAAAATAATAAAGAGATTTTGAATAAAGAAATCTCTAATGACAGTTTTAAGTATGCGGATGGCACTTCCCCTGATTGGACGAAGTTGCTCAATAAATACGATTCCATTATTAAAGACTGTCGTAATGCTCAAAATGATGAGTGGAATACTTCTGTAACTGACCATGTTAATTTTGATGTAAATTCTACTGAAGATACTGACTCTCTCCAGCAGCATATTAATAGCCTCAATGGTCTTCTTAATGATATTTCTAATAAAGATAATCAGAAGCTTATTTTTGAAGATGCCAAAAAGGATTCTAAAAAATTCATCGATCAAATCAATGAACAGATCAGTCGTTATCAATCTCGTATTGATGATTTAAATAAGGCAAAAGCAGAGGCTGAGGCGAAGACTCAAGAGGAAGTGGCGCAGACTCAGCAGCAGGCTTCTCAGCAAAACAATTATTCCAACAATTCTTATAGCGGTAATAATTATTCTGGTGGAAGCGGCTATTCGGGAGGCTCCTCTAACGGCGGCGGTAAAGTAGTCATTAAAACTCTGGATGTTTATGACGAAAATGGCAATTATGTGGGGTCTACTCATTGGTATAGCGATGGTACCTGTGACGATCCCTATTCTGCTGGTATGGGCGGATTTTAAAATATGCTAATTATTAAAAATTAATTAGCTACCTATAACGCAAAGAAGCGGCCCCGCGATCGTAGTTGATCGCGGGGCCACGTTGTCACTAGTGGTTATGCGGGCAGTTGGCGCAGCAGCCGCTGGTGGCGTTGGTGCTGGAGCCGCCGCTTCGCTGGTCGGTGTTGTAGAAACCGCTGCCTTCGAACTTAATGCCGCTGGCCGAGAACGTCTTGGATGCCGGGGCACCGCAGCTGGGACATACGACCTCGGGCGTCTCGGACATGGGGTGCTCAACTTCAAACACGTTGCCGCAGCTCGTGCACTTGTAATCGTAGCGCGCCATAATACTTCCTTTTCAGCACAAAGCGGGCAGATCGCTCTGCCCGCAAAAATTCAAACAGCTCTAACTGTACCCTATATCGGGGGTTTTATCACGCTTCGCCCCAGAATCTATGGGTGTTGCGCAGGAGCTTCGCAGTTTTCTCCTCGGCTGCTGCAACGTCGGCCTCATCAGCCTGCCATGTCCAGTTGCCCGTGGCCACGCCCGGCACGTTCATACGTGCATCGTCGCCCAGCCCCAGTATGTCCTGCAGCGGCATCATCACGAGCGGTGCATCGCTTGCCAGGGCGTTGCCCATGAGCTCGCCTGCCAATGTAATGCCGCTCGGCTCGTCGCCGCCCGCAAAGGAGCGCGTGCACCAGCCGGCGAGCGTCGAGGTGTCGTGCGTCGAGGTGTACAGGATCTTTCCCGGTGTGGGGTGAATTCCGCAACGAACGTCGTAGTCGCTAAACTCCAGCACGTCCATGCCGGGGAAGCCGCAGGTCGAAGCCATGGCGCGAACGCCGGGCGTCAGATAGCCCAGATCCTCGGCGATAAAGTTGAGCGGGCCCAGCTCGTCATAGGCGGTCTGGAACAGGTCCTTGCCCGGGCCTGCCAGCCATCGGCCGTCGGCACAGGCCTTACCGGCGGGAATGCTAAAGTAGCTGTGGAAGCCCAGGAAGTGGTCCAGGCGCACGCGGTCGTAGAGCGAAAACGCACGACGCAGGCGGTCCATCCACCAGCGATAGCCGTTCTCCTTCATGCGATCCCATCGGAAGGTGGGGTTGCCCCACACCTGGCCCTCGGGCGCAAAGTTGTCGGGCGGCGCGCCCGAAATCTCAATCGCCTTGCCGGTATCGGACAGCCAGAAGTTCTCGGGCTCGCTCCATGCGTCGGCCGAATCGTCCGAGACATACATCGGGATATCGCCGATGACCTCGATGCCCTTCTTGTGCGCATAGTTCATGAGCTCGCACCAGGCAAGGTCAAAGCGATACTGCATGTACGCCTGCAGTTCGGCCTCGTCGTGGAAGCGCTTGTCATCGATCAGATACTCGTTGTAGCGCGCGACATCTGCCGGCCAATCGTGGCGCGACTCGCCCTCAAAGTACTTCTTAACGGCCATGTAGACGCAGTACTTCTCGAGCCAGTCGGCGTTGCGATGTTTAAACGCCGTGTACAGCGGGTCGGCATCCTCGCCGCCGCGGGCCTTCCAGGTGACGAAGTCGGCAGCCAGCTCCTCGTGGCTCTCGGGCAGCAGGTCGATATTGCCTGCAAAGGCCGAGGGGCCGGCATAGGGGGAGCGGAAGAAGTCCGTCGGGTTGACGGGCAGGACCTGCCAGTAGCGCATGCCCATGGCGGCCAGGTGGTCGATAAAACGACGCGTGGGCGCACCGATTGTGCCGGGCTTGCCGTCATCGGTCGGCACCGAGGTGATGTGGCATACGACGCCCGCGCCGTGATCGAGCGGCTCCTGCAGGCGCTTCTCGGCATGGTGATAGATGATCGAAGAGCCCAGCGGGTACAGGTCGAGCGTAACCGTGCCGTTGTGGATCTCGCACTCGTGGCCGCTGATCACGTCGCTTGCGCATTCGCCGAGCGCCGGGATCGTCACGCAGTGCGAATTGCGCAGGCTGCGGTTGATGATAACCGTCGCGGCCTCGCCGTCTTTGCCCGTGCGGGTGTAGGCCAAGACGTCGTCGTTGAGCGCGAAGGCCTTGATCTCGCCGTCGACCATAAACGGCAGCGCGCGGCGGACGGCAGACGCGTTCTTAACAATGGCCAGCGTATCGAAGTCGTGGAGCTGGTCCTTGGTAGGCAGGGTGCGGCGGTTGCCCGGATCGGTGAGGCCCTCCAAGCCGTATTCGTCGCCGTAATAGATCGAGGGCACGCCCGGGAAGGTCATCTGCATGAGCGTCGCCAGCCAAAAGCGGCTCTTGGCCAGGCCCATGGAGTTCTCGTCCAGGCGCCACTTGCTGCGCTCGCTCTCGGGCAGCTGCGATTCGTCGGGACCACCGCCGAGCACCGAGATAATGCGCGGACGGTCGTGGCTCGAAAGCAGATTGAGCGCGCAGGACAATGCCTCGCGCGGGTAGTTCTCGCGGAGGGTCTCGATGTCCTCGGCAGCCTGATAGGCGTTCTTGTAGCCCATCAAAAAGCCGATGACCATGTCGCGGAAGGGGTAGTCCATGGCAGAGTCGAGCTCAGAGCCCTGCAGATAGCGGCGCAGGTGGCCATAGCTGATCTTGTTGGAGGCGTCCTCCCAGACTTCGCCGAGCAGCAGCGCATCGGGTTTCTCGGCGAGCACGGCCTTTTTGATCTCGGCCAGGAAGTCATCGGAAAGCTCATCGGCCACGTCCAGACGCCAGCCATGGGCGCCGGCGCGCAGCCATTTTCGGATCACGCCGTCCTTGCCCAGGAGCCGCTCGCGCACCAGTTTGGAGCTCTCATTGATGGCGGGCATGTTGCCCACGCCCCACCAGCAGTCATACGAGCCGTCCTCATGGAAGTAAAACGCATCGCGCCACGGTGAATCCTCGCTCTGCCAGGCGCCCACGCCGGGATAGTTGCCGTAGCGGTTGAAATAGATTGAATCGTCGCCCGTGTGGTTGAAGACGCCGTCCAGGATGATGGAGATGCCCAGCTTCTCGGCTGCCTGGCACAGCTCGGTAAAGTCCTGCTCGGTGCCCAGGATCGGGTCGATCTTGGTGTAGTCGGCCGTGTCGTAGCGGTGGTTGCTCGCGGCCTCAAAGATGGGGTTGAGGTAGATGGCCGTAAAGCCTAGCTCGGCAATGCGGGGCAGGTCATTTTGGATACCCTTGAGCGAGCCGCCGTAAAAATCCCAGGTCTTGATGGAGCCGTCTTCGGCACGCTCGTACTCGGGCGGTTCGTTCCAGTCCTCGACCATGCGGCGCTGGATTCCTTTGCGCGGTTTTTCAACTTCGGCAAGCGTGCGTTCGCGCCAGTTTTCGTCGCGTGCATAGCGGTCGGGGAAGATCTGGTAGACCATACCGCGCTCGTACCAAGTGGGACGGTTCTCTCGGTGCTTGTAGACGGTAATCTGGAAGGACGGAACCTCGGCGTAGTTGTAGGTCACACCCTCGCCACCGGTGCGACCCTGCGGTGCACCCAGGCGTACCTCGGGCTGGCCCTCGATGTTGCAGATAAAGCTGTACCAGATAAGACAGGGCTCAGTGCACTCAAGCTCTACGGTAAATATGCCGTCGCCCTCGTGCGTCATGGGATACAGAGACTCACCGATTTCATCGACCCAGGTGCGCAGGGTGAGCGTTGCCTGGTTGGGGTCGGCATCCTCCAAAATCACCGATAGCGAAACGGAAGTTCCAGTGGTCACAGCGCCAAACGGAGTACGAAACTGCGGCAGACGGCTGTTGTGAATCAATCTCATAATTCGGTCCAGTTCAATAGAATCACGGCCTGCGGGCCATGGGCTTTACGCACTGGATGTAAGTATATCTTTTGTACACAGGCTGTATAAACAACATCCGTTTACCATCGGCGAACGGTTGTCCTAGAAAATCGTTTTACCATCCAAATTATCGCGATATTCAAATGTGCCTATACCGATACTATTTGTAGCCAAACAAAAGTAACCCGGTTTACTACGACGAATTGAATGATCTCAACCAGGGTCATTTTGGTGATATTAAAACCGCAGGTAGAGGCGTTGCCAATTTCGTAGATTACCCGCCGTGGTCGGCTGGAGCCATTTTGTCGTAGTAAACCGGCCCTCTTTTTAATACAGAAGTTCAACCGAGATGAGGGCGCCTGGTAGGGGCGCCCTCATCTTGCGTTGGATTAAGTTTTAATCGTCCGGATTAGTGGCGCTTGCGGGTGGCCGTTGCCTTACGGACGGAGGTCTTCTTGGTCGGGGCCTTTTCCTCGGCCGGAACAGCGGGGGAGACCGGGGTCTCCTTGGCGGGCTTGGTCTTTGCCGTAGCCTTCGGAGCGGTCTTGACCTCTGCGGCCTTCGGAGCAGGCTCGGCCTTTACTGCGGGCTTGTCCTCGGCCTTAGCCTCTGCCTTGGGAGCAGCAGCCTTGGTCGTGGTCTTTTTGGCCGTCGTCGTAGCGCGCTTGCGCGTGGTGGTCTTGGCGGCCGGCTTTGCCTCGACAGCTGCCTTGGCCTTGGGCTCGGAGGGTGCCTCCTCGACCTTGACGACGGACTTTGCGGCGGCCTTCGCGGTCGTCTTCGCGGCGGCCTTCGTCGTAGCAGCCTTGGTCGTCGTCGACTTCGTAGCCGTGGCCTTCTTGGTGGTCGCGGTCTTGGACGCGGCCGTCTTCTTGGCGGCAGACTTGGCCGGAGCCTTTGCCACAGGCTTAGCCTCGGCGGTGGCGGTCTCGGCCTTTACCTCGGGAGCGATCTCGGCCTCGGCAGCTTTCTTGGCTGCGGCGGTCGTGCGCTTGCGCGTGGTCGTTGCCTTGGCGGTGGTCGTCTTTGCTGCGTCGGTCTTGGTGGCAGCGGCCATGGTTGTCGTAGCCTTCTTGGCCGTCGTCTTGCGCGTCGTGGTCTTCTTGGCGGTAGGCTTCGCGTCGGGCTTAACTTCGGCCTTGGCCGCCGGCTTCTCCTCGGCCTTGGGCTCCTCAGCGGCAGCGGGCTCATCGACAGCTGCAACATCAGTCACACCCGCCGGCCTCTCAATCTCCGGGTGCATAAAGAAGTACAGGTCCAGATACTTGTCGGCCGAGCGCGTCCAGCTAAAGTCCTGGCTCATGGCCTGCGTGACCAGCTGGTTCCAAGCGTCGCGGTTATCCCAGAACAGGCGCGCCGCGCGGAAGACCGCGTCGCCCATCTCGTCGCCATTAAAGTTGCTAAACGAGAAGCCCGTACCCTCGCCGGTAAACTCGTTATACGGGATAACGGTGTCCTTCAAGCCACCGGTCTCGCGCACGATTGGCAGGGTGCCGTAGCGCATGGCGATGATCTGCGACAGACCGCAGGGCTCAAACTTCGAAGGCATCAGGAGCATGTCGGCGGCGGCGTACATACGCTGCGACAGTGCCGGATCGAATTCGATGCGCGCGGCCATGGTGCCAGGGTACTTGTCCTGGAAGTAGCGCAGGCCGTCCTCGTAGTCGCGGTCGCCTGTGCCCAGCACGGCCACCTGAACGCCGCCGGACAGGATGCGGTCGAGCGCGTACATGACCAGGTCCATGCCCTTCTGGCGCGTCAGGCGAGTAACCATCACCATAAGCGGGCGGTCGTCGCGAACCTCGAGGCCTAGCTCTTCCTGCAGCTTGGCCTTGCACACGGCCTTGCCGGAACGATCGTCAATCGTGTAGTTGGCGGCAATGCGCTTGTCGGTTGCCGGGTCAAAGCCCGCCACGTCAATGCCATTCAAAATGCCCTGCAGCGCGTAGGAACGCTCGCGCAGCACGCCGTCCAGGCCCTCGCCAAACTCGGGTGTCTGGATCTCGCCCGCATAGGTGGGGCTCACCGTTGTGATGGCGTCGGCATAGTGCAGCGCGCCCAGCATGTAGTTGATGCTGCAGGCGTCGCAGCGCAGCTGCGAGGCGGCCGCCGGAATATGCGCCACACCCAGGATGTCCTCCATCACGGTGTCGCTAAACTGGCCCTGGAACGCCACGTTGTGGATCGAGAACACGGTCTTGACGCGGTCGTACAGCGGCAGGCCCTGGTAGAACTCGCGTAAGAACACTGGTGCCAGTGCCGTCTGCCAGTCGTTGCAATGCAGGATGTCGCACTCAAAGCCGGCCGGCAGGTGCTGCAGGCTCTCGGTGATGGCCTTGGAGAAGAACGCAAAACGCTCGCCGTCGTCAAAGAAGCCGTACGGATAGTCGCGCGCAAAGTAGCGCTCGTTGTCGATGAACATATAGGTGACGCCGTCGTGCTCGAGCTTCTCGAGTCCACAGTACTCATTGCGCCAGCCCAGGCTCACGTAAAAGTCGGAGAAGTGCTCCATCTGCGCCTTGTACTCATCCTTGATGGTGGCGTACTTGGGCACCATCACGATAACCTCGGCGCCGGCGCGCACGAGCGCCGCAGGCAGCGAGCCCGCCACGTCGCCGAGGCCACCGGTCTTAACAAACGGTGCGCACTCGGCCGAGGCAAACACGATCTGCATCTTTTTGCTGGAATCTGCCATATTGTCTCCCATGTTGCAATTCGAGAATAGCCGCCTGGCGCTAACCGGGCGGCTATTCTACATGTTTCGAGCGATGTTGCGGTGCCAACGTTAACGTACGATGGTGGTGTCGGAAGTTAACGGAGCCTTGCCCAGCACCAGGATGTTCTCGGGCGTGCCCCGAAGCTCGGTGTTGGTGGGAACCACGTTGTTCTTGTCCAGAATGGCGTTCTCGACGCGTGCGCCGCTCTTGATGATGCAGCTCTGGTTGATGATCGAGTTGGTCACCGAGGCGCCTTCCTCGACCACAACGCCGCGCGACAGGATCGAGTTGCGCACGGTGCCCTTGATGATGCAGCCGGCCGAGATGATTGAGTTGCACGCGTGGCTGCCGGTCGCATAGCGCGAAGGCGGCACGTCGTGGGCCTTGGTCAGGATCGGGCGCTCGGGATCGAAGAGCTGGTCGGCAACGGTCTGGTCGAGCAGGTCCATGCTGCGGCGATAGAGCGACTTCTCGCTAAATACGCCCACGACCTCGCCCTTGTACTCGTAGCTGCATACATCTATGTTGCCAAAGTCGCCCTGGAGTGCCTCGAGCAGGTTCAGATAGTCGGCGGCCTGGTAGTGGTCGATAATCTCAAGCAGCGTCTCGCGGTTGACGATGCAGCAGTCTATAGAGGCGTTGTCGCCGTACACGACGCCGGCGCTCACGCCCGTCAGGCGGCCGTTCTCGTTAATTTCGAGCTTGGTCTCGTCATCAACATTGCGCGTAGCCTTGCAGTACACCACGGTCATCTGGGCGCCGGAGTTCTCGTGCGCGTCGATGATGGTGTTGAGGTCCATGTTGAAGATGATGTTGGTGCCCATCATCACAACATAGGGCTTGTCCGAACGCTGGAACAGCGTCTTGTTGGAGATGATGTCGCGCAGCAGGAAGCGCATGCCACCCTTGGTGGTGCCATACGCGTTGCCGGGCACCATGAACAGGCCGCCCTTCTTGCGGTCCAGGCCCCAGTCCTTGCCCGAGCCCACATGGTCGATCAGCGAGCGGTAGTTGCCCGGCATGACGACGCCGACGGTCTTAATGCCGGCATTCATCATGTTGGACAGCGGGAAGTCGATCAGGCGGTAGCGGCCCAAAAACGGAACGGACGCGATGGGACGGTCCTTGAGCAGCACGCTGCCGTAGGACGAAGAGTAGTTAGCGGTGATATAACCGATGGCCTTGCGATTGATCATCGGATCATTCCCCCTTCCCGATAACGACGTCATTTCCAACGACGGCCGTATCCTTGGTGGTATCGACAGAGCCGAGCTTCACGCCCTCTTCGACCGTGGAGTTCTCGCCCAAAATAGCGCGGCAGATGTGCGCGCCGCTCTTAACGTGCGCACCCGGCAGCAGCACGGAGTCCTCGACCACGGCGCGCTCCTCGATGATGACATCGGTCGAAAGGATCGAGTGGCGAGCGGTGCCGTAGATCTTGCAGCCGTTGGAGACCAGGCAGTCGTCCAGACGGCCGTCCGGACCAATGTAGTGCGGCGGACGCGTGGTGATGTTGGACATGATGGGGAAGTGCTTGTCAAACAGATCGAACTCGGGGTTGTTGCCCAGCAGGTCCATCGAGGTCTCGTGGAAGCTGGCAATGGTGCCGACGTCCTTCCAAAAGCCGTGGAACTCGTAGCTGTACAGGCGCTTGCCCTCGCCGAGCAGCTTGGGGATGATGTCCTTGCCAAAGTCGTGGCTCGAGCGCTGGTCCAGAGCGTCCTCCTCGAGTGCCTCGATCAGCACGTCGGCCGAGAAGATGTAGATGCCCATGGACGCGAGGTTCGAATCGGGCTTATCGGGCTTCTCGGTGAACTTGGTGATGCGGCCGTCCTCGGGGTCGGTGGTCAGGATACCAAAGCGACTGGCCTCCTCCCACGGCACGGGCATAACGCTCACCGTGAGGTCGGCATTGTTCTCAATGTGCGTCTTGAGCATCTTGCGGTAGTCCATGCGATACAGGTGATCGCCCGAAAGAATTAGGACGTACTTGGGGTCGTTGGCCTTAATGTAGTCGAGGTTCTGCGTAATGGCGTCGGCCGTGCCCGCATACCAGGCGCCGCCGGTCTGCGTCTCGTACGGCGGCAGGATCGACACGCCGCCGTCGCGGCTGTCCAGATCCCACGCCTCGCCGGAGCCCACATAGGCATGCAGCAGGTAGGGGCGATACTGCGTCAGAACGCCCACCGTGTCGATGCCCGAGTTGGAGCAGTTGGAGAGCGAAAAGTCGATAATGCGGAACTTACCACCAAAGCTAACCGCCGGCTTAGCGATCTTTTGGGTGAGTGCCCCCAATCGGCTGCCCTGTCCTCCTGCGAGGAGCATCGCGATGCATTCTTTCTTACTCATCGATTTCTCCTTCTGTCATCGATGTTTCTAACCCATTAGCGGCGGGCACGGCACCTGGTCGCGCCCGCCGAATAATGCCGTGCGGCAAAGGGAGCTCGCGCGCCTTTACGCGTGCCAGATCTCGTCGCGGTACTCGCGAATGGTGCGGTCGCTCGAGAACCAGCCGCTCGAAGCGGTGTTGAGCAGCGCCTTGCGGTTCCAGGTCTCCTGGTCGCCATAGCTGCCCGTAAGCTTTTCCCACGCATCCACGTAGCTGCGGAAGTCCGCCATGACCAGATCGGGGTCGTTGTTGTTCATGAGCTCGTTGTAGATGCTCTCGAAGTTGCCCGAAAGACCCGCAAAGGTGTTGTCCTTGAGCTCGTCCATGACGCGGCCCAGACGCTCGCGGTCGCCGTTGAGGGTATCCCACGCAAAGTAGCTGTTGGATGCCCAGAGCTGCTCGACCTCGGGGGCGGTCAGGCCAAAGATGGCCTCGTTCTCGCGTCCGGCCAGGTCGGCGATCTCGATGTTGGCGCCGTCGAGGGTGCCCAGCGTAATGGCGCCGTTCATCATGAGCTTCATGTTGGAAGTGCCCGAGGCCTCCTTGCCGGCCGTGGAGATCTGCTCCGAGATCTCTGCGGCGGGATAGATGAGCTGGGCGTTGCTTACGCGGAAGTTGGGGATAAAGCAGACCTTCATGACCTCGTTCACGCGGGCGTCGTTGTTGATGACGTCGGCCACGGAGTTAATGAGGCGGATGGTCTCCTTGGCAAAGGTGTAGCTCGAGGCGGCCTTGCCGCTAAAGATGAAGGTCGTCGGCGTCACGTGGAAGTTGGGATCGGCGATGCGACGGTTGTAGATGTCCATCACCTTCATGATGTTCATGAGCTGGCGCTTGTAGGCGTGGAAGCGCTTTACCTGAACATCGAAGACGGTGTTGGGGTCGATGACCAAACCGGTCTCGGCCTTAACGTAGGCGGCCAGACGTTCCTTGTTGGCGCGCTTAGAGGCACCCACGGCCTTCAGGAACTCGGTATCGTCCTTAAACTCCTTGAGCTTCTCCAGCTCAAAGGCGTCCTTGAGCCAGCCGTCGCCAATGGCCTCGGTCACGAGCTTGGCGTAGGTGGGGTTGGCCTCGGCAAAGAAGCGACGGTGCGAGATGCCGTTGGTCTTGTTGTTGAACTTCTCGGGCGTCAGGGCATAGAAGTCCTTGAGCACGATGTTCTTGATTATGTCGGAGTGGATCTTTGCCACGCCGTTGACGCTATGGCTGCAGATCACGGACAGGTTGGCCATGCGAATCTCGCCGTCCCACAGAATGGCGGTCTGGCGCAGACGCTCCTGCCAGCCCTCCTGTGTGGTGTCGAACGACTCGTGCCAACGACGGCTGATCTCGTCGATGATCTGGTACACACGGGGGAGGAGCTTGGAGAACGTGCCGATGGGCCACTTCTCCAGGGCCTCGGGCAGGATGGTGTGGTTGGTATAGCTAACGACCTGAGTCACGATGTTCCAGGCGTCATCCCACTCGAGCTTCTTCTCGTCGATGAGGATACGCATGAGCTCGGGGCCGCACATGGCGGGGTGGGTATCGTTGGTGTGGATGGCCACAAACTGCGGCAGCAGCTCCCAGTTCTCGCCGTGCTCCTTCTCAAAGGTGTCGAGCAGGCTGTAGATGCCGGCCGAGACAAACAGGTACTCCTGCTTCAGGCGCAGCAGACGGCCGTGCTCGCCGGCGTCGTTGGGGTAGAGGATGGCGCTGATGGCCTCGGCCTCGGCGCGCTCGGCGTCGGCCAGGGCGTAGTCGCCGCGGTTGAAGGCCTCAAGGTCAAAGTGCTCCTCGACCGGCTCGGCGGCCCAGACGCGCAGCTTGTTGACGGTCTCGCCGGCATAGCCCACCACGGGGATGTCATAAGGGACAGCCAGGATGTCCTGCGTGTCTACCGTGCGGTAGAACGTGCGGCCGTTCTCCTCGAAGCCCTCAACATGGCCACCAAACTTGATGGTCACGGCCTTGTCCTGACGACGGACCTCCCAGGGATAGCCGTGGGTGAGCCACTCGTCGGTGGCCTCGACCTGGCTGCCGTTGACGATTTCCTGCTTAAACAGGCCGTAGCGGTAGCGCATGCCGTTGCCGTAACCGGCGATGCCCTCGGCTGCCATGGAATCCAGGAAGCATGCGGCCAGACGGCCCAGGCCACCGTTGCCCAGCGCCGGATCGGGCTCCTGGTTCTCGATGACGGACAGGTCAAAGCCCATGTCGTCGAGCGCCTCGGCGACCATGTCGCGCACGCCAAAGTTGAGCAGGTAGTTGTCAAGCAGGCGGCCGATCAAAAACTCGATCGAGAAGTAGTACACGCGCTTCTTGCCCTCGGCGGCAACACGGGCGTCGCTGGTGGTGGCAACGGTGCGCGCCTTCTCGGCCACGAGCTTGGCCAGGGCATTAAAGCGGTCCAGGTCGCTGGCGGCCTCCACGCTCTTGCCGCTGATGCTCATGACGGCTTCGCGATAGAGTTCGGTAAACTCCTGCTTGTTGTCGAAGATCTTATTCATACGTTCCTTTCCCCCGGGGATGTTTCTCCCGGAACGGTTATGACTTGTATCCTACGCCCCGGCGGGGCGGGTAATTACAGTGGTAACGCTTTTGTTACGCTTCCTTGCCAGATGCTTTAACAGCGCCTGCCTTAGCCTTGGGAGCAGCCTTTTTATTGGCTGCCTTCTTGGCCTTGGGCTTAGCCGTAGCCTTGGCAGTCTTCGCCTTGGCCGGAGCCTTCTTGGCTGCCGCGGGCTTGGGCTTCACCGAGGACGTGCGCTTGCGCGTCGCCTTCTTGGGCCCCTCGACCACGGGCGGCTTATAGCTGCTGGGACCGCGGCGCTTAAGCACCACGCCTGCCAGGCCGGGTACCTTAATCTCGATGGAGTCCATCTGCCCGTTCCAGGGATAGGGCTCGCTTGAGCAGGTGTAGGGCTCCTCACCGGCGTATCCGCTGCCGCCAAACTCGGGACGGTCGGAATCGAAGATGACCTCCCAGTCACCCTCACGCGGCACGCCCACGCGGAAGCTCTCGTAGCTCGCCGGGTCAAAGTTGATCAGGATCACCAGGTCGTCATCGACGTCCTCGCCCTGACGTACAAAGCTCACGATGGACTGCTTGGAGTTGTCCGCGTCGATCCAGGTAAAGCCGTCGTCGGTGTAGCCGCGCTCGTACAGGGCGGGCTCGGCGGTGTATAGATGGTTGAGCGCCTTGATAAACGCCTGATGGTGCTTGTGGGTCTCATACTCCTCGGTCAAGAACCACTGAATAGACTCGTAGTAGCGCCACTCAATAAACTGGCCGATCTCGTTGCCCATAAAGTTGAGCTTGGCACCGGGGTGAGTCATCTGGTAGAAGGCGAGCGTGCGCAGGCCGGCAAACTGGCGCCACCAGTCGCCCGGCATGCGGCCGATGAGCGAGCACTTGCCGTGCACGACCTCGTCGTGGCTGAGCGGGCAAATGAAGTTCTCGGTAAAGGCGTACATGATGGAGAACGTGAGCAGGCCGTGGTTGCCGGGACGCCACGGAAAATCGGTCTGCATGTAGTGCAGGGTGTCGTTCATCCAGCCCATGTCCCACTTGTAGTGGAAGCCTAGGCCGCCGTCCTGCGGCGGATAGGTCACGAGCGGCCACGCGGTGGACTCCTCGGCCATCATCATCACGTCGGGGTAGTGCGCCTCCACGGCGCAGTTGACCTGACGGATAAACGCGCTGGCGTCCAGGTCCTCCTCGGTACCGTACTTGTTGAACTTCTTTTGGCCGGGATCGTCGATGCCAAAGTTGAGGTACAGCATGCTGGACACGCCGTCCATGCGAATGCCGTCCACGTGGAAGTTCTCGAGCCAGTACAGCACGTTGGAGACCAAGAAGGAGCGTACCTCGCCGCGGGCGAAGTCAAACTTGTGCGTGCCCCAGTTAGGGTGAATCTCGTGCTCAAACAGCATGTGACCGTTAAAAGTGGCAAGGCCGTGGGAGTCGGCGCAAAAACCGCCGGGCACCCAGTCCATGATCACGCCGACGCCAGCCTCGTGGCACGCATCGATAAAGTGCATGAGCTGCTGCGGATTGCCGTAGCGCGACGTGGCGGCGTAGTAGCCGGTCGTCTGGTAGCCCCAGGAACCGTCGAAGGGATGCTCCATAAGCGGCATGACCTCGATATGCGTATAGCCCATGTCGCGCACGTAGTCCACGAGCTCCACCGACAGGTCGTCGTAGGTGTAAAACTCGCCGCGCTGCGCGGGGAAGGGATCCATGGGGCCGGGGTAGTTGCCGTACTCGTCCGGCTCGCCCTGCGGCGCGTCGCCGTGGCGCTTCCACGAGCCAATATGCACCTCGTAGATGTTAAGCGGTTGCGACATGTGGTTGTGGCCGGCGCGGCGCTTGAGCCACGCGGCGTCGTTCCACTTATAGCCATCGAGGGTCCACAGCACGCTCGCGGTACCCGGAGGGCACTCGGCTTTAAAGGCATACGGATCGGCCTTGTAGAGCTTCTCGCCCTCGTTGGTCTCGATGAGATATTTATAGAGCTGGCCCTGCTCGGCGCCAGGAATAAAGCCTTCCCAAATAGCGCTCGTATGCACGGGCACCAGCGGGTTGGCTTCCTCATCCCAGTCGTTAAATTCGCCAATGACATGGACACTCTTTACATCGGGCGCCCAAACGCAAAAGCGCCAGCCGCGCGTGCGCTGCTGCGTGTCGGGATGTGCGCCCATCTTTTCCCAGCTGCGCTCCCACATTCCAATGCCAAACAGGTAGACATCGTCCTTGGTGAGCTCCGGCGCGTGCGGGGCGGCTTTACGGGTAGCGGGCTTTTTGGTTGCTGGCTTTAGCTTTGTATCGCTCACGTTTGATCCCATCATGACGCGGCAGCGTGTTGCCTTGGTGACTAGATGCGAAAGGTCCAAGGCTGCACGAATCGAAGGGACGGCGAAGTTTCTGTGATTCGTTCCACCTCGCGTGCTCGGTGGAACTTTCGGCCGAAACTACGATAACACCTGTGCGTTAGTTTTATGGACGAAAGCGGATTTGTGGGGGCGTTTAATCGGTAAGCGACATGTTTATACCACTGGCAGAATTGCCATGGTAAAACTCTTGACAGTTTTAACAATTAGGGTTTCAAAAATGTTAGGCTGACGTTTGGTAAAACGTTTTTAGCAGGTTGTTTACCATTTGTCATCGAAAGGTACGTTTATGTCCCATACCGCCGCTCCCAAGGTTGCTTTTATTTTCGATTGCGACGGCACGCTGGTTAATAGCACCCCCGTTTGGGCTTATGCTCAGCCAGAGTTATTGCACCGCCACGGTGTCGACGTGACGGTCGACGATTTTGCCCAATTTGAGCACCTGTCGCTCGAGGACGAGTGCCAGGCCTACCACGACACCTGGGGCATTGGCGCGAATGGCGAGGAGCTGTATCGCGAGCTGAGCGACATCCTGATCGATGGCTACTCCAAGGTGCCGCCGCGCGAGGGGCTCCTGGCGTTTTTGGAGCAGGCGAAGGCGGCAGGCATTGCCATGTGCGTGGCTACGTCCACGCCGGCCGAGCTGGTTAAGTCTGCGCTCGCTGGCGCCGGGCTCGACGCCTACATGGAGTTTGTGACCACCACGGGCGAGGCAGGTCGTTCCAAGCAGTTCCCCGACGTATACGAGCTGGCGCTGTGCCGTCTGGAGGAGCGTCATGGGCACAAGTTTGAGTGCGCATGGGTGTTTGAGGACGCCGTCTTTGGCCTTAAGAGCTCTGGCACCGCCGGCTTTAAGCGTGTGGGCATCTATGACCCGCATGGCCGCATGAAGCGCGACGACGTACGCGCCAACTGCGATATCTTTATCGACAGCTACGAGGAGCTGGATCTGGCCCGCGTTCTTTCGTTTGAGGGATAGGCGAGGGCTGTGGCTTGCAAAGTACTTGTAGTCTGCGGCTCGCCCGTGGTGGCGAGCGCTGATCTGTTGCGTAGGCTAGCGGGGGAGTGCGATTACGTTGTCGCCGTGGACCGTGGACTCGACGCGCTACTGAGTGCCGGCCTGGGCTGCGACGTGTATGTGGGGGATGCCGACACGGTGAGTGATGCGGGTCGTGCGTTGGTCGATGCCGCCACCGACTTTGAAGTTGAGCGCCACGACCCGTACAAGGACTACACGGATCTGGCGCTGGCACTCGATTCCGTCCGCCGTCGCTGGCCGGGTGCCGAAGTGGTTGCGACCTGCGTCACGGGCGGCCGTCCGGACATGGCGCTTGCCGTACTGGGCCTGCTCGCGGGCTACAAGGGCGCCCCAGTCTGGATTGCCGAAGACGAGATCACGGCCCGTATCCTGCACGGAGGCGAATCCTGGGCCATCGAAGGTGCCGAAGGCAAGACGTTTTCTATCATCGCCATAGCCCCCAATACCGAGGTTAGCGAGCACGGCCTAGAGTGGGAACTAGATCACAGCCCCCTGGGTTTGTTGGCCGACACAGGCATTAGCAACATAGTAAGATCTACTGCAAAGATCGAAGTCCACACCGGTACTGCAATAGCGTATTTGCTGCATCAGGGTTTTATCGGGACGGCGGATAAAAATAATCGCTCGTAGAGTGATTATTTTTGCCCCGTCCCAGGAAAACCCGTAAGTGCGAGGATCAATTGCAAAAAACTTCTTGCACAACTAAGAATCTTCCCCTATAGTATCTCCTCGTCACGGGGGCGTAGCTCAGCTGGGAGAGCGCTTGACTGGCAGTCAAGAGGTCAGGG
>UQUD01000036.1 GCA_900544225.1 uncultured Collinsella sp. | reverse complement strand
GCCTTCTGCGCGGCGTCCACCACGGCGGGCGCGGCCTCGCGTGCGGCAGCGACCATGCGGGCCTTGATGCCCTCGACGAGTTTGCTCATTGTCTCTCCTCTTAGTTGTTGGACTCGACGGTTGCGGTGGTGTCGACCGCGTCCTCGAGCTGCAGATTCAATAGCTTCATGCCGTATTCCGGCACGTTGATATCGATGGGTTGGCCATACAGGTCGCCGGGGCGCACAAAGGCGATAACCGTCATAATGCGCGCCATGGTCTCGGGCGATTCGGTGAGCCCACGCTCAAACCAGCGCTGAATCAGACCGACCTCGGCACTCACGACATAGGTAACGTAGTAGTCAAAGAAGGTGCCCAGTGCCAGGCCCAAGATGCCCGTCTGTGCACGCGGCACCACGGCCTCGCGTGCGGTATCGATGATCTTTTTAATAAAGGCGGGGTCGCCGCCCGGGCCCAGTAGGGCCCCGATAAGGTCGCGATTAGCCGCAAGATAGCGAAGCAGCTCAACCGAACCGGGTGCCGGCTCGAGCTCGTCGATGTTGCGGTAAAGATCGGGTAATTGAGCTGCGGTGATAAGCTCCACCCGCTCGCGAATCTCGGCAAGCAGGCCGTCCTCGATCTGGCTGATAAAGTCGGGGATATCGCGGTAGTGCGAATAGAACGTTCGACGCGTAAGACCGGCGCGCTCGGTGAGCGACGCGACGTTAATGCGCGAAAGGTCGCCGCTTTCGGCAAGCTCGCTGGCAAGCGCCTGGCGAAGGGCGCGCTGCGAGCGAAGGGACCGGCGATCACATTTCTCGAGCTGGGACAAGCGTCCTCCTTGTTACTCAGACTGTACGCTATTGCACAGTGCGAGTATTATTGCACACCGTGTGTATCAACACGTAAAGGCAATATTTTGGATGTGACGAAGGGGCAGTCCCTTTGTCACATTATTCGATGACGGTGCGGGAGTTTTGCTTGTGCATGGTGGCGAGCATGTGCTTGGGGACGGCGTGGACCATGCAACTGCCGATAGTTGCGCTCGCGGCGGCTTTAGCCGCATCGCTAGCGTTTTTGGTCGCGTAGCTGTGACGGAAACGCTTGAGCATGGCGATATCGTTGCCGCCGTCGCCATAGACCGCGACCTCGTCCTCGGCAATACCGTAGTAGCCCGCCAGCCAGGCCACGCTCTCGCCCTTGTTGCACGCCACGTCCGTGATCTCGAACATCACTGGATCGAACGGCGCGTTGACCACGCGGTCCGATCGCTCGGCCAAATATGCCTTAAGGTCGCGCTCCAGCTCGGGCGAGGTCACGCGGCAGTTGATCTTACACACATCGTGGCGCAGGATGTCGCCGATCGACTGATCGAAATACTGCTCCTCGTGATACCCGCCACGCGCGCGCATGCCGCGCATCACGATGCGCTTGATGGGGCTGTCCTTTTTAAAACCCGCCTGATGCATCTCAAACGAACCGCTCGAGAACATGCCATCGGGCGTGGAGCAATCAAAGCAAATGTCCGGGAATGCCTTGAGCAGCTCCTCGGTAACCTGCGGATCGATGGTCCAGGTTTTGAGCACCTCGCCATGACTGTCGCGCACGATGGAGCCGTTAGAGCAGCAGGCGTCAAGCGCCAGGCCCGTAAAGCCATGCTCGCCGACCGGCAGCGTCGAGCGTCCGGTCGCGGGAACCACATGCAGGCCAGCCTCGGTCAGCTCGCGAATGGCACGGCGGATGGTCCCATCCGCCTCATGCAGGGCGTTCAGCAGCGTTCCGTCTAAGTCACTCGCAAACATCTTGATCATGGGCATGCCTCTCCTTCGTCTGCACGATATTGTAGACGAGAACGGGCGCGCCCCAAGAGAAGCGCGCTCGTCAGGCGAAAGATTGTCCTACACCGCGGCGGGGCCGTGTTCGCCGGTACGGATGCGGATAACCTCCTCGACCGGCTCAACCCAAATCTTGCCGTCTCCGACGGCGCCGGTGCGAGCAGCATTGCAGATAATCTCGACAATTCCGTCGACATGTTCATCGGCACAAATGAGCGTGAACTGCACCTTAGGGATCGTGTTGACAAGCAACTCGTTGCCGCGCACGTATTCCTTCCAGCCATGCTGCGCGCCGCAGCCCTGCACTTGGTTGATGGTCATACCACGAACATCAGCAGCAAACAGCGCATCTTTAAGAACCTCAAGCTTTTCGGCACGAACAATCGCCGTAATCTTCTTCATAGTGAATTCCTCTCAATAATCAACGTATCCCTTTACATGAGACGCAGGTTTCCCAAGTGCCGCAAACCAACCTCAGAGATCAAAAAGTTCAACTGACTGGTCTTAGCAGGTTTCCCAAGTGCCGCAGATTGCCGTGAAAGAGGAGCGAAGCGTACTTAAAACGGCAAGGTGCGGTGCTTGGGGAAGCTGCTAATCGAGTCCCGAGAAGGAGGGATACGCGCTCTCGCCGTGCTGACTCGCATCCAAGCCCAGTGCCTCGTCGGCCTCGTCCACACGCAGGCTGCCATGGAACAGCGCCTTGACCACCGCGGCGATCACCAAATCGAGCACCAACACAATAGCGACCGTCACCACAATGCCCAAGATCTGCGAGATGAGCAGCGACACATCGCCCGTGTAGAGCAGGCCGCCCTTACCGGTCCACGAGAGCTCCGGCACGCAAAACAAGCCCGTGAGCACACCACCCAAGATGCCGCCAATGCCGTGGCAGCCAAACGCGTCGAGCGCGTCGTCGTATCCGAACTTGGTCTTAAGCTGACTGATAGCCAGGTAACAGACGGGCGATACGATCAGGCCCATGACCAGCGCTGCCCACGGCTCGACAAAGCCCGCGCCCGGCGTGACCACCACAAGGCCCGCAACCAGACCGGTGCTGGCACCCACCAGCGTGGGGCGACCGGTGTGCACGCGCTCGACGGCAAGCCACGAGACCATGCCCGCCGCGCTGGCCGTCACGGTGTTGAGGATGGCAAGCGCCGCCACGGCGTCGGCCTTAAACTCGCTGCCGCCGTTAAAGCCAAACCAGCCAAACCAAAGCAGCCCGGCGCCCAGCGCCACAAACGGAACGTTATGCGGACGGTAGCTCACCATGCCAAAGCCGCGACGACGGCCGAGCATTAAGCAGAGAATCAGGCCCGTCAGACCGGACGAAATGTGTACCACGTCGCCGCCGGCAAAGTCGAGCGCGCCGATGATGTCGCCGATAAAGGAGCCATCGCCGCCCCAAACCATGTGGGCGAGCGGCGCATAGACCACAAGCAGCCAAATGCTCAGGAAGGCCGCTATGGCACCAAACTTAACGCGGCCTGCCAGGCTGCCCGTGACGATAGCGGCGGTGATCATGGCAAACGCCATCTGGAAGGCGATGTTGATGATCTGAGGGTAGACGGCACCATCCGCAGCATTGCCCTCGGCCGCCTGCAGCACCTGGTTGAGCACCGGCAAGCACAGCAGCTGGTCAAGGCCTCCAATAAACGGGCTGGAACCGTCGCCGCCGTAGGCCAGCGACCAGCCGGCAACAATCCACAACACACCGACCAGGCCAATGGCGCCAAAGCACATAAGCATGGTGTTGATGACATTTTTGCGCCTGGACAGGCCGCCATAGAAAAACGCCAGACCCGGTGTCATTAAGAATACGAGCATGGTGCAGATGAGCATAAACGTTGTCGATCCCGTATCGTACATTCGCTCCCCCTTGGTCGCATGAACGTTGTCGGCGCCCATAATGCGGCCGAGGGGCAACTGGTGTAGACCAGATACGGCGTTGTTAAACGCTGCGTTGTCGAATGGAAACGGTGCCGCAATCTTGGAAACGGCGCGGCAACGGGCGCGAAACGAACGGGAAATACGCGAGCAAGGGGGCCGTGAGTGCACCCGTCCCGACTAGCGACGGAACAGCTCGTGGGCGCGGTCGCGGAGATTAGTTGCTCGAATGACACCTTCGTAGCGATTGATGCGCAGACGCGGGAAGGCGTTAAAGAAGCGTAGGTCGCGGCGGCTGAGTGACACGCTCGGCACCGGACGGCTCATGCGCTTGCCTGCGAGGCGACGACTGAGCGACGGACGCGGCATGCTCGGCGCGGCATCGGCCACGCGGCGGGCAGCAAGCGCCAGGCCGCGAGCACCATCCGCGATAAACGTCGGCATCGAAGCCTTCTCGCGCAGGGCATCGAGCGCGGCGTCACCCAGCTCGGCCAGCCACGCGTTAACGGCACGGCTACGGATGTGCGTCTGTGCCACCGAGTCAATCGTAGAATCGGGAATGCGCTCGAGCATTGAGTCGGACGCGTCGGCAAGCGACTCGTTGATGCGGTCGGCAAGGTCGGCCCGGACGCGCTCCAGCTGATCAGACAGACGCCGCCAGCTCGCCAATGAGCACAACGCGTCGACCATCATCGCGACCGCGACGATAAAGGCGGACAACCGCACAATCAGCACCGGCAGATGGCCAAGCAGCCCCAGCAATGCCGGCTCCACTAAACGGCAAATGTACAACGCACCCAGGCCAAACGCGCAGGCCCAGTACAGACAGATACGTCCGTGCAGGTTAAACGGCAGATGCGAATAGTCCCAAAAGCGAGCGCCCGTTGTTTTTTCCAACAGCACGCCTACGCTGTACTCAATCACGCTGCATACGAGCGCTGCAGCGACGAACTGGCTCGGGGCATCCGGAATCCCGCGCAACAGCAGCCAGCAGGCAATGCCGCCCGCGCCATAGATAGGGCAACACGGTCCCAGCAAAAAGCCGCTGTTGGCAAAGCGTCCGTGGTTGAGCATGGCGCAGACTGTCGATTCCCATGCCCAGCCGCAAAAACCGTAGAAGGCAAACGAGAGCACCAGTGCCGAAAGCGGGCAGGCGGCAAGCGTCGCGCCGTCAAAGGACATGTCGATTGCGATCCCCACCGTCTACCCTCTCCTCTTTTCACTCGATGCTTTACTCACGCTATCGTCCGTCTCGTCCTTGCGCGGCAGGCGGCCGGCGACCGTCTCACGCAGAGCACACCATTTATCCGCCAGACAAACAATCCACGCCTCGCGACACGTCGGCGGCACCGGCACCAGCGGAAACATATGCCGCACGATAATATTCCGCTCTCGCGGCGTCAGCTCAAAATCTTCCTCGGCACGCGCCAGGGCAAAAAACGGGTGGCGAAAGCCATGCAGCCGATGGCTTGGGTCGGGATCGTGCCAGTCATAGAGAAAGTAATCGTGCAGCAGGGCCCCGCGCAGCAACGAGGCGCGGTCGACCGAGACACCGACGCGGCCCAGGCGCTCGGCAAAGGACAGGCTCGCCCGCGCCACCGAGGTCACATGCGTATACACCGTCACATCGCCATGCTGGATAAACTCGCGCGTCAGGTCCAGACGGCCCGCCTGTGCCAGTTGACGGGCAGCATGGTCTACTTCGCACGCGATTTTCTCGGCACGAACGGCATCGGACATGCTGCCTCCTTCCAGCGACTCACGGCGACAAGCCACGGCCTGCGCACAATCGATAAAAACATCATGGAACACATCAGTATGGCATCGGACAAAACGTTTTGCCCCACCAGTTGGCGAATTACCGCGCCGCCGTCACATATCAAACGCCAAAATGTGCGAGACTGTCTTGTGCAATTGTGCCGGCCGAGGGAGTGCCGGCGCACGATTCGCATGGAGTAACCCACAACGATGCTGCTTACGCAAACGACAACGCCCGAGGACGTCAAGGCTCTCGACCGCGCCGAGCTTCCGCTGCTCTGCGGCGAGATCCGTCAGGCAATCCTCGAAAGCTCCGCCGCCGTCGGCGGGCACGTTGCCCCCAACTTGGGCGTCGTTGAGCTTACGGTTGCGCTTCATCGCGTATTTAACTCCCCCATCGACAAGATTGTCTTTGACGTTTCGCACCAGACCTACGCCCACAAGGCGCTGACGGGGCGCGCGTACACTTATATCGATCCGGAGCGTTATGGTGAGGCTTCTGGCTTTGCCAATCCCGACGAGTCCGAGCACGACCTGTTCGCCATGGGTCACACCTCGACCTCGGTGAGCTTGGGCTGCGGCCTTGCCCACGCGCGCGACCTGGCGGGCGATGCGTACAACGTCATCGCCATCATTGGCGACGGCTCGCTTTCGGGCGGCCTGGCGTTTGAGGGCTTCAACAATGCCGCCGATCTCGACAGCAACCTGGTCATCATCGTCAACGATAACGACCAGTCCATTGCCGAGAACCATGGCGGCCTGTATCGCAATCTGGCCGAGCTGCGCGCCAGCAACGGCGCCTGTGAGCGCAACATTTTCCGCGCGATGGGGCTCGACTACCGCTATCTGGACGCCGGTAACGATGTGCTGGCCC
Source organism: uncultured Collinsella sp. (assembly GCA_900544225.1). GTDB lineage: Bacteria > Actinomycetota > Coriobacteriia > Coriobacteriales > Coriobacteriaceae > Collinsella. The sequence continues at coordinate 13,154 of UQUD01000036.1, read as the reverse complement.
TCGTCGACGCGCTGCAGGAGCTGCGCGATATCAATCACCCCATCGTGCTGCACGTCTCGACCGCCAAGGGCAAGGGCTTTGAGCCAGCCCAGAGCGACCCCGAGCGCTGGCACCACGTGGGTCCGTTTGACATGGCGACCGGGCGCAAGCTCTGCCCGGGCCATCCGAGCGAGCCTGCGCCGCGCACCTACGCCGACATTACGGGCGAGGCGCTCAGCGCCGCCATCGAGCGCGATCCACAGGTCGTTGGCATCACGGCCGCCACGCCCTACATCATGGGCTTTACACCCGAGCTTCGCGCTGCCGCCGGCAAACAGTTCGTCGATGTGGGCATTGCAGAGGAGCACGCCGTGACCTTTGCCACCGCGCTTGCGCGCTCGGGCGCCAAGCCAGTCTTTGGTGTGTACGGCACGTTTTTGCAGCGCGCCTACGACGAGCTGTGGCACGACCTGTGCCTCAACGACGCCCCGGCAACCATTTTGGTGTTTGGTGCGTCAATCTTTGGCACCACGTCCGAGACGCACCTCTCGTTCTTTGATATTTCCATGCTGGGCGGTCTTCCCAACATGCACTACTTGGCGCCGGCCTGCATGGAGGAATATCTGTCCATGCTGAGCTGGTCGCTCGACCACCGCGAGCATCCCGTGGCAATCCGCGTACCGGGCATCGGCCTGGTAAGCCGCCCCGACCTTGCGCCCGCCGAAGACACCGACTACAGCGCCGTTCGCTACAACGTGGTGCGTCAGGGCCGCGACGTTGCCGTGCTCGCGCTTGGCGATTTCTTTGAGCTGGGCGAGCGCGTGACAAACCGCTTGGCTGCCGAGTACGGTATCGAGGCCACGCTCGTCAACCCGCGCTTTGCAACCGAGCTTGACCGTGAGTTCCTCGACAGCCTTGCCGCCGAGCATCGCGTTGTCGTCACCCTCGAGGACGGCATCTTGGACGGTGGCTGGGGCGAGCGCGTCGCGTGCTATCTGTCCTGCACGCCTGTGCGCACGCGCACCTTCGGCATCGCCAAGGGCTTCCCCGACCGCTACGACCCCAACGAGCTGCTCGCTCAGAACGGCATGACGGTCGAGAACATGGCCGCCGAAGCCGCGAGACTACTCAACGAGTAAGAAAACCTCCGCAAGGGAAGCGCCCCTGCGGAGGTTTTAATTTTCGCGACGCGATTATCTCAATCTGTAACATCTAGGACCCGAATTCCCGTCTAACTGTTACAGATCTAGACAAGACGTCTTAGTCCCTGACCTTTGTCTCAATCTGTAACAGATAGAGACCTTTTGGCCGTCCAGTTGTTACAGATTGAGACATTCGAATTCCCCTGAAGAGAAAATCTCAATCTGTAACAGTTACTCGGCAAAAATGGCTGCAGATGTTACAGATTGAGACAAAGCAGCAAGGCAATTATCGATAGCTTTGCTTGAGGATTTCGACGACGTCGGGGTCGGTCAGCGTTACGGGGTCGTGACTGAACAGGACGCCGTTGGTCGTCAGGGCATTGTGTGCGATGGCAGGCAGCTCTTCGGCCGTAATCCCCCACTCGCTCATGGCGAGGTCCGCCACATGGCAGGCCTCCATCAGGCGCGTTAGCTCAATCACAAAATCGCGTGGATCATCCGCGGCGGCATTGCCCATCAGGCGTGCCATGTCGATATAGCGCTCGGGTGCGGCACCGTGATCGATCATCCACGTGTGATAGGCGCGGGCGATCATAATGAGGCCGGCACCGTGCGGCAAGTCGTGATGGTGCGCACTCATGCCATGTTCAAGACCATGCGAGCCCGTGGTGCCCGAGGCATCCATGGCATAACCGCCGAGCGTGTTGGCAAACGCAAGGCTCGAGCGCGCCTCCAGGTCATCGCCATTATTGACGCACGTAGGCAGCGCCGCGGCGGCACGGCGGATGCCTTCGCGGCAAACCATGTCACCCATGGGCGTGTTGGTATTTGAGATGTAGCACTCAACGCAATGGAACAGGGCGTCGAATCCCTGATAGGCGGTCAGACGTGCCGGAACGCTCACCATGAGCTCGGGATCAACGATTGAAAGCACCGGAAACAGGCGCGGATCGCCCAAGCGAAGCTTCTCGTCATTTTCCTCGCAGGACAGGACGCCGCCTGCATCGACCTCGGAGCCGGTACCCGCCGTGGTGGTCACGCAAACAAGCGGCAGCGGATCGTTGGGGATGGGCAGGCCGAGCGCAGTGCCGCCATTCACAAAGTCCCAGATGTCACCGGGGCATTCGTTGCCCTCGGCATCGGTATGCGGGTTGGCCGCCACTGCGCAAATACCCTTGCTGCCGTCCATGACCGAGCCGCCGCCGAGCGCCAGCACAAAATCACAGCCATGGGTGCGCGCCATCCAGCCGCCTGCGTTGACGGTCTCGCGCAGCGGATTGGGCTCAATACGATCGAACAGCTCATGCGCCACGCCGGCGCGATCGAGCTCGGCCTCCAAACGTCCCAGATATCCAAAACGCTTGACCGAGTTGCCGCCGGTGGTAACGATGAGCGCTTTGGTGCCGGGTAGCTTCTGCGCGCCCAGCTCGCTCAGCTTGCCCGCGCCAAACAACACCTTGGTCGGTGCGAAAAACGAATAACCGTTCATACGCGATCTCCTTACTTATATATGCGTCGCGTTGCCGCCATTATAGCGACCGCCGCGAGCGACCACGCCGTCCGCAAAACGCTATCTCAGCTGCAATTATCGACGTTTGCCCAGATAAAACCTGCCAAAATAAACCTGTCCCTTTTTGGTAGGTACAATAACCCATAAGGTAGGTATGTTTCTGAGTTATTTCGTGTTGACCCATTTGAGCGGGATAGGGTATAACTCTACTCAACCGCTAGGGATTTTATTGAGAAAGGTGTTCTACCATGAGCAAGAACCTCTCCCAGCAGGTCGTTCTCGACCGCCGCGGCTTCGTTGCCGCCACCTTCGCAACCGTCGCCGGCCTTGGTCTTGCCGGCTGCTCCGACACCAGCGCCGAGGCCGACAAGGGTTCCGCCGCCGGTTCCCCCAAGAGCTCCGAGGATACCGAGGCTTCCACTACGCTCGACGCTAAGGCATTCGACAAGCTCGTCGACAACGGCCCCAAGGCCGATGACGACGCCATCGCCGCCAGCACCTGGGCCACGGCCGTCAAGGACGCCGGCGTCTTTAAGATCGGTGGCGTTCAGACCTCCACGCTCTTCTCCCTCCTCAACGAGAAGGACGGTCAGACCCGCGGCTTCGATGCCGGTATCGCGCAGCTCCTGTCCAACTACATCCTGGGCGAGAACAAGGTCGAGATCACCCAGGTGACCTCGGACACGCGCGAGTCCGTCCTGCAGAACGGACAGGTCGACGCCGTCTTTGCCACCTACACCATCACCGACGAGCGCAAGAAGCTCGTCTCCTTTGCCGGCCCCTACTACTACACCCAGCAGGCCATCCTGGTGCTCGCCGACAACGACGACATCAAGAGCGTCGACGACCTGGCCGATAAGAACGTCGCTGTCCAGTCCGGCTCCAACGGCCCCGCCATCCTGGAGGAGTTCGCCCCCAAGGCCAGCCAGCAGGAGTTCAAGACCGACGAGGAGGCCCGCCAGGCACTCCAGCAGGGCCGCGTTGACGCCTACGTCATCGATAACAACATGCAGCAGAGCGCCCTGGTCCGCGAGCCCGGTAAGTACAAGATCGCCGGCAAGCCCTTCGGCAGCAAGGAGCCCTATGGCATCGGCCTGCCGCTCGATTCCGACGGCGTCGCCTTCGTTAACGACTTCCTTAAGAAGATCGAGGACGATGGCACCTGGACCGAGCTGTGGCAGATCTGCATTGGTGACCGTACGGGCGACACCAATGTTCCCGAGCTCCCCGAGGTCGGCGCCTAAGCTCGCAAGCTGGGCATCAGCCGCTGCGAAACCATACGGAAACGCACGATTCGCTTTATTGCGCTAAACTGTTTCCTCACTGAGTTGTCGGGGCTTCCGTACACACGGGAGCCCCTTTCCTTATCGGCGGGAGGTCCGCATGAGTCTCTCCGAGCTCTGGTCGCTCTATGGCCAGAACTATATCGACGCGCTGCTAGCAACCTGGGGCATGACGCTTGAGTCGTTTGCCATCGCCATGGTGCTGGCCGTCGCCGTCACCGTGATGCGCGTGTCGCCGCTCAAGCCGCTGCGCGTCTTTGGCGACCTGTATGTCCAGGTCTTCCGTAACATCCCCGGCATCGCGCTGCTCATCATCGTCGTCTACGCACTGCCGCCGCTCAAGGTCGTCCTGCCCTACCGCACCTGCGTTATCGTCGCCACAGTACTCTTGGGTTCTGCCTTTGGCTCCGAGAACTTTATGAGCGGCATCAACACCGTTGGCGTCGGTCAGGTCGAAGCCGCACGTTCGCTCGGCATGAGCTTTAACCGCATCCTCGCCAAGATCGTGATTCCGCAGGCACTGCGCTCGAGCGTGCTGCCCATGACAAACCTCTTTATCGCCGTCATGCTCACCACCGCGCTCGGCAGTCAGGTGCCGCTTAAACCGCAGGAGCTCACCGGCGTGGTGAGCTACATCAACACGCGCTCGCTCGGCGGCGTCGCCGCGTTCTTTATCTCGGCGCTCGGCTACCTGGGCACGGCCTTTGTGGTGAGCCACATTGGCAACTACATCGATAAGAAGGTGAGGATCCTCCGATGAGCAAGCACTCCTCCCCCGCGCTTACCATGCGCGATGCGCTCTACGAGGCTCCCGGCCCCAAGATGCGCGCCAAGATTCGCATCGGCACCGCCATCTCGCTCGTTGCCGTGGCCGCGCTCATCGCTCTGGTCCTGCAGCGCTTTTATGTGACCGGCCAGCTTTCGGTCCACTATTGGTATTTCTTTACGCACCTCACCACCTGGAAGTTCCTGCTTGCCGGCTTTGAGGGCACCGTTAAAGTCGCACTTACCGCTGGCGCCATCGCGCTGGTGCTGGGCTTAGCCCTTATGCTCGGCCGTACCAGCGACATTAAGCCGTTGCAGCTGGTCTGCCGCGTGCTCACCGATTTCTTCCGTGGCGTGCCGAGCCTGCTGTTCATCTACTTCTTCTTTTTGGTGCTGCCCCAGTACAAGATTGCACTGCCGTCGTTTTGGATGCTCACGCTGCCTGTCGCGCTCGCTGCGGCCGGCGTGCTGGCCGAGATCTTCCGCGCCGGAGTCAACGCCGTGCCGCGCGGCCAGGTCGAAGCCGCCCAGGCACTCGGTCTCTCCAAGGCTAAAATCACCTTTAAAATCGTGTTGCCGCAGGCTATTCGGTTTATCATTCCGTCGTTGATTTCGCAGCTTGTGGTCGTCGTCAAAGACACCACCGTCGCCTATGTGGTGAGCTACCCCGACCTCATGCAAAATGCCCGTGTGCTCATTACCAACTACGACGCCCTCGTGTCGGTCTACCTGGTAATCGCGGTCATCTACATCCTCATCAACGTCGCGATCAACAAGGCCGCCATCTACGTTTCGCACAAGACCGGCGCGACCATCATCCGCTAACGCTTTACCATTTCGAGTCATAAGGAGCCGAGCACCATGGCACAGAGCACCTCTTCAACCGGCAATCAGCCGCTGATCGAGCTCAGACACGTCGATAAGCACTATGGCGATCTGCACGTCCTCAACGACATCAATCTCTCGGTCGACCGCGGCGAGGTCGTCGTTGTGATTGGACCCTCGGGCTCGGGCAAGTCGACCATGTGCCGCACCATCAACCGTCTGGAAACCATCGACTCGGGCGAGATCCTCATCGAGGGCGAGCCCCTGCCGCAGGAAGGCAAGGACCTTGCCCGCATGCGTGCCGAACTGGGCATGGTGTTCCAACAGTTCAACCTGTTTGCACATATGACGGTACTGCAGAACGTCATGCTGGGACCGGTCGATGTGCTGGGTGTCTCCAAGGACGAGGCCCGTGAGCGCGCCATGGACCTGCTGGGCCGCGTGGGCGTTGCCGAGCAGGCCGATAAGGTGCCTGCGCAGCTTTCGGGCGGCCAGCAGCAGCGCGTGGCCATCGCCCGTTCACTCGCCATGCAGCCCAAGGCCATGCTCTTTGACGAGCCCACAAGCGCCCTTGATCCCGAAATGATCAACGAGGTACTCGAGGTCATGGTGCGCTTGGCCCAGCAGGGCATGACGATGATCGTCATCACGCACGAAATGAACTTTGCCCGCCGCGTGGCCGACCGCGTCGTGTTTATGGCCGACGGCCAGATCGTGGAAACCGGCACGCCCGACGAGTTCTTCGACCACCCCCAGACCAAGCGCGCCCAGGACTTCCTCAACTCCATTAAGGGCCACTAACCAGACCGCCCACCCGCCCGCCATGCCCATCCAAACTCGAAAGCTACACCTATGATCGGAACTCGCACTTCATCGTCATACACCCCGCACGTCGACGTCGCCCCCGCCGACCGCCCACTCATCCTCGTCGCACCGCGCTGGGAAGAGGCAAAGCCGTTTTTAAGCGAGACGCTCTCCCCCAACGAGGAAATCGCAAGTGTCTTTGTCGATGCCATCCTTGCCGCCGGCGGCCTGCCGCTGCAGATGTCCATCACCGAGGACATTGAGGTTATCCGTCATTACGTCGATATCGCCGACGGCATCGCCATTCCCGGCGGCCCGGACGTCAACCCCAAGCGCTGGGGCGATGATCGACCCTACGACCCCACCCTCTGCTGCGAGATCCGCGATAGTTTTGAGTTTAAGCTGGTCGACGAGGTACTCCGCGCCAAGAAGCCGCTCTTTACCACCTGCCGCGGCACGCAGCTGCTCAACATCGCCACTGGCGGCACCCTGTGCATGGACGTGCCGAGCCTGGGTGCGCGCGAGGGCCGCACGCAGTGGCGCCACACCCACGTGCTCAACGACCCCGTGCACCCTGTCGAGGTCATGCCGGGCTCGCTGCTGGAGCGCGCGGTTGGCGGGCACAGGCTGATCCAGACCAACTCGGCACATCACTGCTGCGTCGATCGTCTGGGTAAGAGCACACGCTTGGTCGCCAAGGCAACCGATGGCGTTCCCGAGTGCATCGAGGTCGAGGGGCAACCCTTCTGCCTAGGCGTGCAATGGCACCCTGAGTACACGTGGAAGACGCTCGAGACCGACTTTAACCTGTGGAAGTCGTTTGTCGAGGCGGCGGCAAAGGTTAAGCAGGCGCGCTAGCCCGCAAACCACTCAGGTTAAAGCCTCCTATGCCAGCGGGGGCGGACACCAGCAACGGTGCCCGCCCCCGCTGTATTTGGTATGCTCGGTATGGTCATCCCTCACAAACAATCAAAGAAATCTCGACCGCAATCGGTCGACGGTAAAGCAAATGGCAAAAACACTTGCTACGTTTATGAGGCAGTCAATTAGAATCGAAATGCATTGACTATTCCCCAACGGGGTCACGCCACAAATCCACATGAGCATCGAGGCTGGAAGCGGAAGCATGGAATTGGCCCCGATCTGTATGTAGATCGCTACAACGTTGACAAGCAACAGCATGCCAATCGGACCGAAGCCGGACCCAAAATAGGAAACAGCGATCACGCAAGAGACCACGTATGCAAGGCAGGCAGCGGCAGCAAGAACAAGTCGATAGCAAAATACATGCAGGTTGAAATACTGCTGAGCATCCAAAACGATTACGCAGTTAAGACAGTACAAAACGACACTCGACAGGATAAACGCGCCCAAAAGGGCAAAAGAAGACAGCACCACTCGAGCAACGATAGCGCACACACGCTTCCCTCCCCGAGCCTCCGACAACCCCCACGGTTCCTCAATAAAGCCCGAACTGACAAAGCGCGGCACAATGCAAGCCACGATGAACGGAAAGAACAATGCATGAGCCAACGGGGCTACGTTGAACAGCAGACCGCGAAAAACCCCTGCATTACCAAATAGAAGGACATCTTCTGCCGATAGCCGAAGCGTCGGGTCTGGGAAAAAGCCCAAGAAACTGTTCTCACGGAGGCTACAGAACCACATCGGGAAAGAATTAAGCTGCAATACCACCATGCACGCATAAATTACCAGGATTAAGGCGTACGTCCATTTGCTCGCATGCCTCAATTCTGAATGAAGGAATCTTCTAGTCTGACGAGCCATTGAGCACACCCCCAGCACGAAAGCTCACGAGAGCGTAAATCAATACCGATAGACAGCTGGCTGCCACGCCATATTCCAGAAGTATCAGCTGACCCATATCGCTATACCCAAGGGCACATCCGACTCCAAGGTACGGCCCTGGAAGGAGGAAGATCCATCGCAAGGATGGTATGGGCGTCTGAAGGTAAGTTCCGTAGAGCGTCAAGCTCATGACAAATCCGATAATTATCGCAGCCCCGCTCAATACGGCGCTGCCTGTAATCCGATAGATGGTCGTCGTCTCCAACGCAACCGATATCACCAATACGGCGTTGACTATCATTGCAGGCAAAAATACAGTTAGCATGTCGTGCGAGTAGTTATGCCCTCCACGTATTATGGCTATTGCAAAAAGAAGAAGGCAAAGCGCACTATATGCTGCGCCAATTATTAAAGCAGACGAAAATGCATGGGCTAGAGCCCCATAAAAGCGGTTGAGACCTCTTGCCAAAGAAATTCGGTGTCCCTCTTCATAGCCGCGCTCCTGTAAAATCGCCAGGCAAACGATGAGCGGAACGAACAGAGACGTGCCGGCAAAAGCACTGCGCACAAGGGACTCATCGGGTGCAGAAGGATCGATTACATTCCAGCAGAAACCAATATCCTCCCCAAAAACGCTATTGCCAAAGGCGAGCAACGTTGTTCCGTTTTTTAGAAAGACACCGAAGAGAAGGCCGAACGCCAGAATAAGCGCAAGACCAAACTTCGCCGGAAACATCCTGTGCAAACGCATCATATCTGCCTTTATGGGATGAATCGCCCGCTTCATAGCGAGACCGCCTTCATCAAGCGCCTGTAATACTCTTTTAGGGATGGCGCCTCATCCCTTATGACGTCCATCGATTCCATTTTCAGCAGTTCGCCGTCATGAATAAACACGCAACTTGTTGCAACTGATGCCAACTCATCCAAATCATGACTAGAGATGAGCATGGTCTTACCCTGTTCTCGATTCAATAGACCGATAAGGGCCCATATACTCTCGATGCCCAGCGGGTCCAACCCATTTGCTGGCTCATCAAAAATAAGCAGATCAGTGTCACCCAACAAAGCCGTAGCTATATCAAGTCGCCGCTTCATTCCCAGAGAAAAACTGCTCACGCTCTTTTTCTCTTCGACGTCCAGCCCGACTAGGCCCAAGACGCGAGGAACCTCACGTTTCTCATCAAGCCCCCATTCCGCACATCGGATTTGAAGATTCTCAACCGCGCTGAGAGATTGGTATGCTCCGCTGGAATCTGGCACATAGCCGACACGCGTCCGCATCAGGCTCAGGTCTTTTTTCGACTTGCCTCCAAAGAGCTCCACGCTCCCCGACGACGGCTCGCAGAGGCCCAGCACTATTTTAATAAGCGTGCTTTTACCCGCCCCGTTTGCACCAACAAGGGCAAGGAGCTCAGACTGATGCACCTCGAAGGAAACGTCATGCAAAACGCGCCGTCTCCCGTAGCGCTTTGACACCTTTGATAACTTTATCGCTGATGCGTTCATTGGCCTCCCGTTCTGCTTGATAGCAAAACCGCTCATATCGTTCCTTCTTTCCTTTATCGTTTTCAATAGTTGTTATTGTTTTTCGATAACTCGTATTTGTCAAGATAATCTAAAAGAAAGAACCCGTGTTAGACACGGGTCCCTTCACGCTGATACTTCGTTTTAGTTGTTCGCCTTAAGCTACTCGTCACTCAAATCGACAGCAAAGACTGATGTCGGAAGCGACGCCTCGTTGCCTCCGCCATCCCGCATCTGTCTCACGACATTTTTTGCGCGCTCGACAATAAGCTCCTCAAGCTCTTTCTCGCTTACGCGCTGAATAATATCTCCCGGTTGACAATCAAGCTCATCACAGATATCGAGAAGCGTCTTTAGGCGAATAGCTTTTATCTTTCCATTTCTCAGCTTTGAAATATTAGCCGGAGTATGCCCCGTCGCCCGAATCAGATCAGCACTGGTCTTTCCGGTCTTAAGCAGCTGCGTCTCAAGCTCGATGATGAGATAGCTCATGTTTCCTCCTACACAAGCTCGTCAGACTGCTCTTGGAGCAGCGAGGCATAACTCCAGATCACCGAGATACACAGACAGACAGCCGCGCCGATAAGCGACCCCGCATCAAAGGCAACGCCTTGGCAAATCTCAATAACGAAGGAATGAGGCACGACGTAAAGCTCCAGCCCACCAATGGTAAGATTGACCGATCCGTAGGCACCAATAAGCGAAACCGCGGCGTTAACAGCAAAGGCAAGCGCAAGAACACGGATAAGCCGCACATGCGTCTTGGTAAAGGGCGAGACGCCTCGCGAGATGTTACGGCTGATCCCACACAGAACGACAAGCGAAATACCCACGACGAGCGCCAGGCACAGTCCGCTTGGGATAACGATGCACCCGCCATCGAGAAGCGTCACGACGCCGAAAGAATCGACAGAAGCAACGTTTGCAACCGCATACCAGATCACGTAAACAACCAACGCGGCAAAAGCGACGAGCATCCCTGCAAAAACGGCTGCCATGCAAAAGCCAAGCTTCCTGATATTTTCGCCCGCTTTGGCCATACGCTGAACGCTGTTAGACATACACTCACCCTCATCGACTCTATCGTTATTCGAACAGTTTATCGAACAACGATATTGATTGCATGCGGAAAGCCCCGCCAGTGCGCATAGCCCATTCACTAATCAGAAGGGGTGAGAGTGGATTTTTGGACACGTATCGAACGAGAGTGGATAATCTCCCACTTCGAGGCCACCACCGGGCCTAAAACGGGAGATTATCCACTCTCATAGTCATCAAGGCTCGCAAGCTCTTATTCAGCCGCCTCGCGCAGGGCCGACATCGTAGCCGCATATTGCTGCTGCAACGCATGCATTCCCTCGCGAGCGCCGTCAACGAAATCGGCGCCGCGCAGCGCCTCGGTTACCACGACCGCCGGCCCGTACAGATTATCGAATCCCAGGTTCTGGCTCACGCCCTTGAGCGTGTGCGCTGCCATAAACGCACCTTCGGCGTCTCCCGCCGCCATAGCGGCCTCCAGCTTGTCCATGCTCTCGTCATCCAAAAACTTGAGGGCAAAGCGGGCAAGCATTTCCTCGCCCATCAGCCGAGCGCACGCGTCATCATAATTAGCGCCGATCTTCTCATACGCCTCACGCATGGAAATCATGGATTAAAACTCCTTTGGTCAAACTAAATCGTGGGAAACGCAACGACGTCGGCGGGGCGTGCCAACGTCTCGGCAATACGGTCTTGCACCTCGAGCAGGCAGTCGAGCAACAGCGGGTTAAAGGTGCCGCACTTACCGTCCAGGATCATCTGGATCGCCTCCTTGTGCGGGATAGCGTCCTTGTACACGCGCACGCTCGTCAGCGCATCATACACGTCGGCCACCGAAACCACCTGTGCGGCAATGGGAATCTCGTCGCCCTTAAGGCCATCGGGATAGCCCTTGCCGTCCCAGCGCTCGTGATGCCAACGCGCAATCTGGTACGCATATTCCATAAGCGCATTGCCGACGTGATGGCGGCCCAGCTCAAGCAACATGTCGGCGCCCATCGTGGTATGCGTCTTCATAATCTCGAACTCCTCGGGCGTAAGGCGCCCGGGTTTGTTGAGAATCGCATCGTCAATCGACATCTTGCCGATATCGTGCAGCGCCGAAGCCAAGGCAATCGTGGAGCGTTCCTCATTGTCGAGGGAGATCGTGCCGCTACGCTGGACCAGACAGCCAAGCAGCAGCTCGGTCAGCTTCTCGATGTTCGTAACGTGCCTGCCGCTCTCGCCATTGCGAAGCTCCATGACGCCGGCCATGATGTCGATGAGCATGCGACTGTTCTTGACGCGCTCGTTGTACTGCTGGGACAGCAGGCTCGTCAGGCGGCGCTGCTTGGCGTATAGGCGGATGGTGTTGCTTACACGGCGGCGCACGACACGGGAGTCAAACGGGCGGTTGATATAGTCCGAGGCGCCCAGCTCGTACGCGCGCAAAACCATATCATCGGAATCTTCGCTCGAAATCATGATGACAGGCAGATTGTCACTAACCGATCGGCGCGACAGACCGGCCAGCACCTCAAAGCCGCTTATGCCCGGCATGACAATATCCAGCAGCACGAGCGACAGCTCATTGCCATAGCGGTCGACCATGTCGAGCGCCGTACGACCGTTGTCGGCCTCGAGGATGCAATACTCGTCCTTGAGCATCTCGCTGAGAATGACTCGGTTCATCTCGGAGTCATCGACAATAAGTACCAAAGGCTTTTTGCTTTGGAAGGCCTCGATGGAATCGGCATCGGTCACGACCGTACCGGCTTTTGCCTTAGCGCGGCTCAATAACTGGACAGCGCGGCCAACGCCCTCATCGACCGTCTCGCCATGAATGCGAACGCCACCAACACATGCCGTCAAGCTCACGTACTCATGGCCCGGAATAATCGTGGAACGAACGGCATCGGACACCTGATGCAGGCGACGGGTGAAGTCATCGGAGGGAATATTGGGCATGACAACCACAAACTTGTCGCAGCCATAGCGCACAAGCTCGTCAGTCGAACGGATTCCGCTGCGCATGGCTGTCGCCACAGCACCGAGCGCAAGGTCGCCGGCATGACGGCCACACGTATCGTTGAAGACCCTAAAATCATCAAGGTCGATCATCGCAACGCCGGCATTCATGCGGGCGCTACGGAGCTTTTCCTCGTAATATCGGCGATTGTGCACGCTCGTCAGCACGTCGGTGTAGACAAGGTCCTCTTTTGCAGCCTCTTGCCCATCGATCGGACGCACCATCAGCAGGACATGAGGCTCGCCCTCGACCTTCAGAGGGCGCAGATGGGCGCGGTACTCAACGCCATCGTTGAGCAGTTGCTCCGACACCTCATCGGAATCTGTCAAGGCCTCAAGACTTGCCTGGCGCAAACAAGGGCAGCGATCACCGGCGAGCAGGCAGTTAGGCTCGCTCTTAATCTGATCGGCCGACAGACACTATGACCCAATCCGAGGGCACTAAAAAGATAGGAGCCCCCGCTC
>UQUD01000035.1 GCA_900544225.1 uncultured Collinsella sp. | reverse complement strand
TTAAAGCCCTTGCGCTTGCCTACGGAGAGGGTGTCGCCCAGTTTGAGGGCGCTGGGGTCGATGTTGTAGCTCTTGGGAGCCACGGCCTTGCCGTTGATCTTGACGCCGCCGCCGTCGATGTCGCGGCGGGCCTGACCGGCGCTGGCCGAAAGGCCCAGGTCCTTGAGCAGGCCGGCGAGGTAGATCTGGCCCTCGTCGTTGACGGTCAGCTCAATATGCTTCTCGGGGAAGTCGGCGAGCTGGCCCTCCTTGAACACGCGGTCGAACTCGGCCTGGGCCTCGTCGCCGGCACCGGCGCCATGGTAGGTATCGCACAGGTCGCGGCCCAGAGCGCGCTTGAGCTCATAGGGATCGGCAGAGCCGTCGGCCAGGGCGGCGTCAATCTTGTCGACCTCAGCCGGGGTGAGCGAACTGGCCAGACGATAGTACTTGCCGATCATCTCGTCGGGGATGGACATGGTCTTGCCGAACATATCCTTGGGCGCGTCGGTCAGGCCGATGTAGTTGCCATAGGACTTGGACATCTTACGGACACCATCGGTGCCCTCGAGCAGCGGCATGGTGAGCGCGATCTGGGGCTCCATGCCCATCTTCTCCATGAGCTCACGGCCGGCGAGCAGGTTGAAGAGCTGATCGGTGCCGCCCATCTCCACGTCGGCCTTGATCTGCACGGAGTCGAAAGCCTGCATCACGGGATACAGGAACTCATGCAGGGCGATCGGCGTCTGAGACTGGTAGCGCTTGGTAAAGTCGTCGCGCTCGAGAATACGGGCGACGGTGAACTTGGAGCACACCTGCAGCAGACCGGCCAGATCCATCGACAAGATCCAGTCGCCGTTGTGCACGATGGTGGTCTTCTCGGGATCCAGGATCTTCATGGCCTGGCTCACGTAGGTCTCGGCATTGGCCTCGATCTGCTCCTGCGAAAGCTGCGGGCGAGTGGAATTCTTGCCCGAGGGATCGCCAATCAGCGCAGTACCGTTGCCGATGATGAGGGTGACGTTGTGACCCAGGTCCTGGAACTGACGCATCTTGCGCAGCGGCACGGCGTGGCCCAGGTGCAGGTCGGGACTGGTGGGATCGACGCCGAGCTTGATGTTGAGGGGCTCGCCCTTCTCAAGCTTCTTGCGAAGGTCGGCCTCGGGAACGATCTGCGCGGCGCCCGAGGTGATGATACGCATTTGCTCGTCAACAGACAGCATTGGGTATCCTCCTTTTGCTATAGCACCCTCGCCGAAAACGGCGGTGCTGGAAGTCCATAAACTCTCTTATGATAACAAACTGACGCGACGCAGCACCTACGACAGGAAAATCCTCGTCCTGCCGCATGCGTCGATGGCAACTGGCAGACGCGTACCGTCACGCTCGACCAAATATCGTGTTTGCTGACGGCGCGAGCAGTCACGACAACGGACCTGCCCCGTCGCATCCGTAGCGCAGACGCCCTCGGCGGTTAGCAGGCAGTGTTCGCACACCATGAGCTCGGGGCGGTCGGCATCGACGGGACCCAAGACGCCGGGTTCAGCAGCCAGCTCGGCAATACGCTCCCTATCATTGCTGAGCAGCTCGGCAGGCAAGTATACCCACCTCGCGCCAAGCCCGCGCAGCCAGGTAAGCGTGGCCCGATTGGCGCAGAACACCGGCGCCGCCACGTCAAACGCCGTGCCCAGCTCGCGAGCCATCGCCACCTGCCCCAGGTTGCGGCAGACAACGCGCCCGGTACGTTGCATAAGCGCCCGAGTCCGCTCGGCGTCGCCTGCGCGGCACACTTCGTCGAGCACCACTGTCGCATCGGACAGATCCCGCTCATCGCGCGGATCCACATCCATCAGCTCCCAGGCAAAGACCATACGAGCAAAAGCCTCGCGCTTTGCCGGCTCCGCCGACCCCGCCAACTCCGTCGGCACGTCGCCATCTGCCAGAACGCCCTCAAACGGCAGCACCTCAACGGACCGCTCAGCAGGCGCGACCGCATCTGCCTCGACCCGCATGCGCTCCAACACCGTTGCCGTCTGCCCCAGCACGCCGGCACTGCGAATCAGATAGACCTCGCAGCCCGCGTCCACCTTGCGTTTGCAATGCACGACGATACGCTCTCCCGCAGCGGCATCCACGGGGCAAGGCACCTGTGGCCAGCGCTTGGGCACATCGGGACGCGCGTCGGCACCCGGGTAAAATCGGATTTCGAGCGTATCGCCCGCCGCCACGGCGGCATCAAGCTCAACCGTCACCTCTTCGTGACCCACCGCCACCAAGTGGCCCACGCGCACGCCCTGGTTGATCGCGCGCTCAAAGCTCATGAGCTCGGTGCCCGAACGACCCCGCAGATACGCATCGGTAAAGCCGCGGTTGAACGACCTTCCCAGCTCGCGCTCAAGCGCCAGCACCGCATCGGCATCCCATGTGCCATCGCGCAGCATATCGAGCGCCCGACGCCACACCCTCACCACGTTAAAGACGTAGTCGGGATTCTTCATGCGACCCTCGATCTTGAGCGATGCCACGCCGGCGGCAACAAGCTCGGGCAGATGCGCGATGCCCAGATAGTCACGCGGACAAAGCAGGCGGTCCCCTTCGACAGCGACAACACTCTGCCCCGCCTCGTCCACCAAGTCATAGGATAGACGGCACGGCTGTGTGCAGTCGCCGCGCATCGCCGACCGTCCGCGCCGCAGGGCCGAAAACTCACACGCGCCTGAATAGCCAATGCAAATAGCGCCGTGACAGAACACCTCGATGGGCACGCCAGTAGCGCAAAGCGTCCCAATCTCCGCCACGCTCAGCTCGCGCGCCGTCGTCACGCGCTCAACGCCCAGCTCCTTGGCAGCCAACCGCACGGCACCCTCGCTATGAGCGCCCGCTTGGGTGGACAGGTGAATCTCGACCCCCGGAATCGCCGCACGAAGCGCACAAGCCAGCCCGGCATCGGCCACAATCAACGCATCGGCACCCAACGCCTGAGCATGCGCCCCCAACGCCACGGCGTCGGCAAGCTCATCATCGAACACGAACACGTTGAGCGTCACGTACACACGCACACCATGGGCATGGGCCACGGCACAGCCGCGCACGAACTCATCATCGCTAAAGCCATGGGCGCTCACTCGAGCGTTGAATCCGTCCAGCCCCGCATAGATGGCATCGGCACCCGCTGCAATCGCCGCGAGCATCTGGTCGAGCCCGCCAGCAGGCGCCAGCAGTTCGGGCAGCGCCACTCCAGCCGCCGCCAACTCGCTTTCGCATTGTCCGCTCGGTTCCATCGGCCGAATCGCCATCGGTAAACTCCTCGCCAAGGTGTGCTTTCACTCTGAAAATTGCTGCCAACCAGCATACACGAGGCCTCGCGTGCCCCGATTGGTTTATCGTGTAATAACTTATGTCCATCCTGCCCGGCAGCATACCTGCCGCCTGGCACGACATACCTGGAGGTCAATATATGGGTCCTCGCCAACGACAGGGGCGCGGTCGCTCTAAGACGCATGCCCTTCCCATGATCTTGCTCTCGTTTTTGGGCTTTCTGCTTATCGCGGGCGTAGCGTTTGGCATCGGCATGATCCGCAACGTCAACCGCTGGCTGTCCGATCTGCCCGACTACACCGATGCCAACGCGTATCTGGTGAGCGAGCCCACCGACATCGTCGACTGCAACGGCAATACCATTGCGAGTTTCTACACGCAAAACCGCAAGTCCATTACCAAGGACCAGGTGTCCCCGTACGTGCTGCAGGGCACTGTCGACGTTGAGGACGAGCGCTTCTACGAGCATGGCGGCATCGACCTCTGGGGCATTGCACGCGCATCGGTGGCAACCCTCACCGGCGGCCACGAGGGCGCATCGACCATCACCCAGCAGCTGGTTCGCAACACCATCTTGCAGGAGGAACAATTCGACTCGACCATCGAGCGTAAGGTGCGCGAGGCCTATATCGCCATCAAGATGGAGGATATGTACTCCAAAGACGAGATCCTCATGATGTACCTCAACACCATCTACTACGGCCATGGAGCATATGGCATCGAGGCCGCCGCCGAGACCTATCTGTCCAAAACCGCCGCCGACCTCACCCTGAGCGAGGCCGCGCTGCTCATCGGCCTTCCCAACTCGCCCTCGCAGTACGACCCCACGGTTAATCCCGACTTGGCGCTGTCCCGCCGCAATAAGGTTCTGGACAACATGCTGCGTCTGGGCCACATCACGCAGGAAGAGCACGATGCCGCACAGGCTGAGCCCATCACGCTTAACGTGACCGAGATTTCGGGCAGTGGCGTCGATGTGTACTCTCAGCCCTACTTTGTCTCCTACGTTAAGCAGTTGCTTGAGCAGGAGTTCTCCACCGACGTGCTCTTTAAGGGCGGTCTGACCGTCAAGACCACCATCGACCCCACCATGCAGCAGGTGGCCGAGGAGGCTGTGCGCTCGCAGCTCGACACGCTTTCGCTCGACGGCCTGGACATGGGCATGGTCGTCGTTGACCCCAAGACCGGCTACATCAAGTGCATGGTAGGCGGCTACGACTACAACGCCGACGAGAATCACGTGAACCACGCTACGGCAAAGCGCCCCGTGGGCTCCACGTTTAAGGCCTTTACGCTGGCAACTGCCATCCAAAACGGTATGAACCCCAACGTCACCCTCAACTGCAACTCGCCGCTCAAGGCCAAGGGCACCACGACCGAGGTGCAAAACTACGGCAACCAGAGCTATGGCAACATCACGCTTAAGCAGGCAACGGCATACTCATCCAACACCGGCTACATTCAGGTGGCCGAAGCCATCGGCAATGACAAGATCATATCGCTCGTCAAAAAGCTTGGCATCGATCCCGCCAAGGACAATATCGAGGACGTTCCCGTCATGACGCTCGGCACCGGGTCCATCTCACCGCTCGAGATGGCATCTGCCTACGCAACGTTTGCCAACGGTGGCTACTACCGTCAGCCCATCGCCATTACCGAGATCGACTCGCGTACCGGCTCGGTTCTGTACCAGCACACCGACAATCCCACGCAGGTGCTCACCGAAGGCGAGGCTGCCGCGGTTACCGATGTTCTATCCGGCGTCATGCAGGGCAGCGGCACGGGTGCCGCCGGCGCGCTGAACGTCAACCAGCCCTATGCCGGCAAGACGGGCACCACTGACAACACCACCAACCTGTGGTTCTGCGGCTTCACGCCGCAACTGACATGCGCCCTGTGGACCGGTTATTCCGCAGGCGAGATTCCCATCCAAAAGTACGGTTCGGACCTGCTGGGCGACAGCACCAACCTGCCCGTCTTTAAGAAGTTCATGAACGCCGTTCTTGCGGGCACCGAGCGCGAGGAATTCCAGACCGGAACGGCTCCCACGTACAAGAACAATAGCGTCTGGAAGTTCTACGGCACTAGCAACGCCAAGAAGTCGGAGGACAAAGACGACAAAGACGACAAAGACGAGGGAGCAACCACCACGACGACTACCACCACGACGACCGAGACCACGGGTGGCGATACGACCGGCGGCAACGGTACCACCGGCGGAGACGGTACGACCGGCGGCGGCGACGGTAGCGGCGGCGAGGGCGGCTCTCCTACCCCCACCCCTACTCCCACGCCCACACCCGATCCTACGCCTACCCCCGATCCTACGCCCACGCCCGACCCCTCTACGGGCCAGTAAGCGCAAAAAACGACTGACACCAAGGCGCCCGAGCAGCATATACGCTGCTCGGGCGCTTCTTTATTTCGGCAGATACCACAAGATGCCACGACGGCCCCGGCTACAGGACCGATAGAACAACAGGCACTGGTATGCAAAAAGGGCGCTGACCTTTATCAACGCCCTCGGCAATTACCTATAGCAACAAACGGCACAGCAGCAGAGCCGCGCATCCCCTACTTATGAGAGTTACTCAGCTTGTTGATGAGTGCCTCAAGACGCTCGCCGTCCTCGGCCGTCTGTGCAATGACCAAGATCGTGTCGTTGCCGGCAAGCGAGCCAAGCACGTCGGGCAGCTCCGCAGCATCGACAGCTGCGGCAATACCAGAAGCCGTACCGGGCTGCGCCTTGATCATAACCAGATTATCGGTGCGCAGTACGCCAGTAACTAACTCGGAAACCATGCGCTGCAGATGCAAGTCCTCGGCAAGGACATAGATGCCCTCGGGGAGCTTACGCAGTCCCATGTCCGCGATATCGCGCGAAACAGTCGCCTGCGTACAATCGAAGCCCATGGCGCGAAGCTCGTCTACCAAAACGCGCTGCGTGCGTACGTCCTTATTGCGAACAATATCTCTGATGGCATCCTGGCGCCCATTGCGTTTTTTGGCCATACAATACCTCACTCCAAAAGATGGCGGAGACAATCACTTAGTGATTGAATAGTTTAGCGCTATTTGAGGGTTTTAGTGAATAAGAACGCATTTCGAAACAATTCCATGCAATTTATTTCGAAAATCACGCTACTAGACAGTCCTGGCGCCCGAACGATTGAAAAAGGCCGCCAGATGCGTATACAACGCACACCGCATGGGCTTGGCGCTAGCTATCGAACCATAGAGAAGACCTAGACCACGATGATTGCCCTTAAGGGCCGCAACCATCTGACGGGTACGCTGCGCATCGACCATATCATGCAAACGGGCCGAACGCTCTATTGAAGACACCCCATGGGGGCTCAGACACAAATTTTCGATGCAGGCAACCAGACCGGTGTAGTAATACCGCTGGCAGGCCAGTTTTAATTGATCGCTACCGCCCGCGACGGTAAGCGAGTCGGCAAGCCTGTCGAGCGCCCCGATATCATCAGAAAGCCTGGCAAACATTGTGGGGTCAAACGTCTCCGTAATCGACGGCGCCACTGCATGAAAACGGGCATGGCCACATCCCGAAACGCGCTTTGCCTGCGAAAGCGCGAGCGTCAAAAAAGACACCGTGCGAAACGCATCGCCATGCGCAAGGCACGCCTCAAAAAGGGCGCGATCATACAGCACGCCAGAGGTCTGTCGGATTAAACCACAGGAAACCAATTGGGTCAGGCAAGCCGCCCGGTCCTCATCTTCAGAAACGGATATCGCGTCCAAAACTCGGGAATGACGTTCGCGGTGAACATCGTAGCGATCGAGCGAAACAGAGGGAAACACGATGTCAGCCGAAGCGTCACAGGAGCTTTCGACCATCTGCGAAAGGGACTGCGGCGCAAACCACTCATTGGCATTCATCGCAATGATCTGGGAGCCGCGCGAAGCCGCAAAGCCGGCACGCAGGCAGGCGCCAGGCGCTGGGTCCTCAATATCAATCAAATCAATATGAATGTCTCTGCCGGCAGCAACTTCGAGCGAATGGTGCACACCAGCCACCACGCCGCGACAAACGACGACAATTTGCAAATCGTAGAGGTCTTGGTTCTGGACACTCTCGAGGGCGCGCATCGCATAGCTGGGCGAACCCTCAACAATCAGGATCACCGAAAGTCGCGGATGCGAACCACGTCGAACCAAGTTATCCGTCCTCTCGACAGCCATTAACAAACTGTCGTTCATGGTACACCCCGTCAATTAATGCGGGCGGTCGTCCGCCGCGATGCACGTCAAGAACAGATGTTGCACACGCCCCGCCCACAGGCACCGCACACAAAGATCGCCGTCAGGCAGTCACTTCCCTAATCGAGCGCCACAAGCTCGGTGGGGTCGTAGTCCACACCCATAAAGGTAAGACCGCATGCGGGCGCCGTAGGACCGGCAGCGGAGCGATCGCAGGCATCAATGACCTCACGCATCCACTCGGGATCGCGGCGATGCATGCCGATCTCGACGAGGGTGCCCACAATGGTTCGCACCATCGAATGCAAAAACGCATTGCCCTCGATAGTAAACGTGAGGATGTCCTCGCCAAAGGCGACCTCATGGCCAAACTCGGCACGCATTACGCAGCGGTGCGTAGGTTTGCCCACGGCAGAGGCGACCTTGCAAAAGCTCTTAAAGTCCTGCTCGCCCAAAAGCGCAGGGCAGGCGGCCGCCATCGCATCGACGTCGAGGGGATAGCGATGCCACCACACGGTCCCGCGTGATAGCACGGGCCGCGCATCACGATCGGCAATACGGTACGCATACGTACGGGAACGCGCATCAAAGCGTGCAGAAAAGCCTTTACGGGCCCTGTAGACCTCGTTTATGGCGATATCTTTGGGCAGGAGGGCATCCATAGCCCTCAGCCACCTACGGCGCGTCAAAGCGAGCTCAGCGTCCGTTACGGGCACGCTGATATACTGAGCCACGGCATGCACGCCGGCATCGGTACGACCTGCGCACGTCAGATCGATCGGACGGCGAAGCAGCGTCTCGATGGCTCGACGCAGCTCACCCGCAACCGTCGTCTGTCCCGGCTGCTCGGCAAATCCGCTATACGACGAGCCATCATAGGCCACGCGAAATACGAGCGTGGCGTCAAGCTCGGAAATCGAATTGAAATCAGACGGCGCAGTCATGGGCGCTCCCAACAAACAAGTAACGGTATCGCGACAAAAAAAGAGGGGTACGCGAACGTACCCCTCGAATATAGCCTATGCAGACGGAATGTCTACTCAGCGGTCTCCTCAGCAGGAGCCTCCTCGACAGCCTCGACCTTCTTGGGAGCAGCGGCCTTCTTAGGGGCCGGAGCAGCCTTCTTGGCCTTAGGCGTGCAAGGCTCGGTGACGAGCTCCATGATAACGATGGGAGCGTTGTCGCCCTTACGGTTACCGAGCTTCATGATGCGGGTGTAACCGCCGTTGCGGTCCTGCCACATGCCCTGGGCAGCCTTGTCGAAGATCTCGGCAACGAGCTGCTTATCGCCGAGCTTGGCGATAGCCAGACGACGAGAGTGCAGGTCGCCCTTCTTGGCCCAAGTGATGATCGGGTCGACGACCGAACGCAGCGCCTTAGCGCGGGTCTCGGTGGTCTTGATGCGGTCGTTCTCGAAGAGGGCCTTAGCAAGGCTCTTCTTCATGGCCTTGGTGTGGCTCGCATCGGTGCCGAGCTTCAGGCCCTTCTTAACGTTGTGACGCATGGTCTAGTTTCTCCTCAAATATGCGAAGCATTAAGCCTTCAGGCTCAGGCCCATGGACTCAAGCTTGTCCTTCACTTCCTCGATCGACTTAACACCGAAGTTACGGATGTTGAGCAGATCGTTCTCCGAGAACTCAACGAGCTGACGGACCGAGTGAATGCTGGCGCGCTTAAGGCAGTTGTAGGAACGGACGGAAAGGTCCAGATCCTCGATCTGCTTGTCCAGCTCGGCGTTGTCGTTGGTGACCTCGGGAGCGAAGATCGAAGCCTCCTCCTCGACCTCGGGGGTCTCGGCAAGGTTCATAAAGGCGGCCATATGCTGGTTGATGATATTGGCAGCCTGGACCACGGCGTCGCGCGGGGCGATGGAGCCGTTGGTCTCGATCTCGAGGACAAGGCGGTCGTAGTCGGTGTGCTGACCGACACGACAAGCCTCAACGAGCTTGGCGCAACGGGAAACCGGCGAGTACAGCGAGTCGACATGGATCACACCGATGGGATCGTTATCGCGCTTGTTGGCCTCGCCAGAAACATAGCCGCGGCCATAGCCGATGCGCATGCTCATGGTGAGATGGCCACCCTCGGTGAGCGTAGCGATGTGCTGCTCGGGGTTGACCAGCTCAAACTCGGACGGAATAAAGAAGTCCGCACCGGTGACCTCGCAGGGGCCGTCAACCGAGATGGTGGCGGTCGCCTCGTCGGTCGTGCCGAGAGCCCTGAAGACAAGACCCTTGACATTCAGGACGATGTCGGTGACATCCTCGACCATGTTAGGGATGGTCATGAACTCGTGCTGCGCACCATCGATCTGAATAGCCTCGACAGCGGCACCCTCGAGCGAGGACAGAAGAACGCGACGAAGGGAGTTACCCAGCGTATCGCCGTAACCACGCTCGAGCGGCTCGACGGAGACACGAGCAGACGTCTCGTTGATCTCTTCGACCTGAACCTGAGGCCTAATGAATTCTGACATGTATTACCTCCAGCCTCAGCAGCCCGGATGGACTACTTAGAGTAGAGCTCGACGATGAGCTGCTCGTTGATATCACCGCTGATCTGCTCACGCGTCGGCAGAGCGAGCACGTTACCAGACAGCTTCTCGATATCGACCTCGAGCCAGCCAGGAACCTCAAAGCGCTCGGAGGAAATCAGGGCCTCCTTGATGGGGAGGAGGTCACGGAACTTCTCGCCGACAGCGACGACGTCACCGGCCTTGACGCGGTAGGACGGGATGTCCACGCGCTTGCCGTTCACGGTGAAGTGACCGTGACGGACGGACTGACGAGCCTCTTTGCGGGTGCGGGCGAAGCCAAGACGGAAGACGACGTTGTCGAGGCGAGACTCAAGAATGATCATGAGGTTCTCACCGGTGACGCCGTTCATCTTACGGGCCTTGTTGAAGTAGCCGTGGAACTGCTTCTCCAGAACGCCATAGATGAACTTGACCTTCTGCTTCTCGCGCAGCTGCATGCCGTACTCAGATTCCTTGCGACGGCGCTTGGGCTGACGGATAGATTCCTTCTTGCTGCTGTAACCGAGCTCAGCGGGATCGATCCCGAGCTGACGGCAGCGCTTAAGAACAGGAGTCCTGTCGATTGCCATATTGATACGATCCTTTCAGTTACACGCGGCGACGCTTCTTGGGGCGGCAGCCGTTGTGCGGAATGGGGGTCTTGTCCTGGATGCTCGAGACCTCGAGGCCAGCAGCCTGGAGGGAGCGGATGGCGGTCTCACGACCGGAGCCGGGGCCCTTGACGAAGACGGAAACCTTCTTCATACCGTGCTCCATGGCCTGCTTGGCAGCAGCCTCGGCAGCCATCTGGGCAGCGAACGGCGTGGACTTACGGGAGCCCTTGAAGCCCACCTGGCCAGCCGACTTCCAGGAAATGACGTTGCCCTGGGGATCGGTGATCGAAACGATCGTGTTGTTGAACGTAGAACGAATGTGAGCCTGGCCCACGGAAATGTTCTTACGGTCCGCGCGCTTCAGACGGGCAGCGCGAACGTTCTTCTTAGCAGTAGCCATCTATCTAGCGCTCCTTATTTCTTCTTCTTAGCACCGATCTGACGCTTCGGGCCCTTGCGGGTACGAGCGTTAGTGTGGGTGCGCTGGCCGCGGACCGGGAGGCCCTTGCGGTGACGAAGGCCGCGGTTGCAGCCGATGTCCATAAGGCGCTTGACGTTCTGGTTGCGCTCACGGCGGAGGTCGCCCTCAACCATGATCTGGTTCTTATCGATATAATCGCGGATGGCGTTAACCTCATCCTCGGTGAGGTCCTTAACGCGCGTATCCACGTTAACGTTGCACTCGACGCAGATCTTCGTCGCAGTGGTGCGGCCGATGCCGTAAATGTAGGTCAGACCGATCTCAACGCGCTTCTCACGCGGGAGGTCGACACCATTAATACGGGCCAACGTAGTCTCCTCTCTTAACCCTGACGCTGCTTATGACGGGGGTTCTCGCAAATGACGAGGACCTTGCCATGGCGCCTAATGATTTTGCACTTATCGCACATCTTCTTGACCGAAGGACGTACCTTCATCGTTCTTCCTTTCGGTAGCGCTCAAACTACTTCCCTACTATCTACTCGCCCAGCCGCAGGCGTTTAAAACTATGGCTGGTCTTCACACACAATCCGACCGTAGGTTGAGCTAAGCCTGCAGTCGGAAATGGAGTGCGTGTATGCGTGCCGCTATTTGTAGCGATAGGTGATGCGGCCGCGGGTCAGGTCGTACGGGGAAAGCTCCACGACAACCCTGTCACCGGGGAGAATACGGATGTAATTCATTCGGATCTTGCCAGAAATGTTGCACAGAACCGAATGACCGTTCTCGAGCTCGACCTTAAACATGGCATTGGGCAGCGGTTCCTTTACCGTACCCTCAAGCTCAATTGCGTCTTCCTTCTTCACAAGCAATCATCTTTCTCTAGAAAACGACAGCGATTGAGTATTCTACAACACGTATGCACGCATCGTAATAACTTCGTAATGGCTCCACAACTAAGTGGAACTTGTTACATTTCTCCGCCTTGGAGCGAACACCAAGCACCTTGCGCATCCGTGGTGAGAATCACCGGACCGTCATTGGTAATGGCGACGGTGTTCTCATAGTGCGCGGCGGGCAGGTGGTCGTTGGTCGTAACAATCCAACCGTCGGAGCCCGTGCTTACATGGTTGGAACCCATCGTAACCATCGGCTCGATGGCAATGACCATGCCGGCCTGGAGGCGAACGCCCCTCCCCTTCTTTCCATAGTTAGGAACGTTGGGGTCCTCGTGCATCACGCGGCCAATGCCATGGCCAACATAATCACGAAGCACGCCGTAACCGTGAGACTCGGCGAGGGACTGAACGGCATAACCGACGTCCCCGATATGGTTACCGGGAACAGCCTGCTCGATGGCAGCCTTAAGGCAATCGCGCGTGACCTCACACAAAGCCTTGGCTTCGGGCGTGGGGGTGCCGACGAAAAACGTCCATGCGTTATCGCCGACCCAACCGTCGACAACGGCTCCCGTATCGATGGAGATGATATCGCCATCGCGCAGGATCATGTCAGGGTTGGGAATACCGTGGACCACGGCATCGTTGATCGATGCGCAAATGGTCCCCGGGAACCCGCCGTAACCCTTAAAGGCAGGGGTGCCGCCATGCATGCGGATAATCTGCTCCGCGAGCTGATCGAGCTCAAAAGTCGAAACGCCGGGGCGCACCATGGCTCCAACGTGGCGGAGCGCCATCTTAGATAGCGCTCCTGCCTTCTTCATCTGCTCGATTTGCGTTGCAGACTTAATCTTGATCATAAACCGAGAGCCTCTTTGACATCCCCGTACACGGTCTCGCGAGCCTGGTCACCGTTGACCGACTTGAGCAGACCCTGGCCACGATAGTAGTCGACGAGCGGGCTCGTGGACTTCTCGTAGACGTCGAGACGGTTCTTGATGGTCTCGGGCTTGTCGTCGTCGCGCTGATACATCTCGCCACCGCACTTGGGGCAGGTGGCATCGGCAGCAGTGCCGGTGTAACCGCAGGCGCGGCAGGTGCGACGCGAAGACAGACGATCGATAATGACCTCGGGGGCCACATCGACCAGAAGGGCGCAATCGATCTCGCGACCCATGGCGGAGAGCTCGGAATCGAGCGTCACAGCCTGGGCGGTGTTGCGCGGGAAGCCGTCGAGGATGAAGCCCTGCTGGGCGTCATCGGCGGCAAGGCGCTCCTTGACAAGGTCGATCACGAGCTGGTCGGGAACGAGCTCGCCAGCGTCCATGTACTTCTTAGCCTGAATACCAAGCTCGGTGCCACCCTTGACGGCAGCACGCAGCAGGTCGCCCGTGGAAATATGGGCGACGCCAAACTCGGCGACGAGCTCCTGTGCGACGGTGCCCTTACCGGCACCCGGAGCTCCGAGCAATACGAGGTTCATGAGCAATCCTCCTCTAGCCTATTTAAAGAATCCATCGTAATCATACATCTTGATCTGGCCTTCGAGCTTATCGACCGTGTCGAGCACGACGCCGACCATGATGAGGATGGACGTGCCGCCAAATGCCTGGATCAGATGGTTACCCGTGAAGGAGAAGATGATCGAAGGCACGATGGCGATGAGCGCCAAAAAGACAGCGCTAGGAAGCGTGATCTTGTTGAGCGCGTTCTTGATGTAGGCCGCGGTAGCCCTACCCGGACGCACGCCCGGAATAAAGCCGCCCTGCTTCTTAAGGTTATCGGCCGTGTCATCGGGGTTGAACACCATGGAGGTGTAGAAGTACGCGAAGAACACGATGAGGACAACGTTAAGCACCCAGTTGAGCCAACCGGTCGAAAGCGCGGAGGCAACTGCCTGAATCCAGCCGATGCCGGGGAAGAACACGGCAATCTGAGCGGGGAAGTACAGCAGCGCCGAAGCGAAGATGATCGGCACGACACCCGCGGTGTTGACCTTGATGGGCAGGTAGGTGGTCTGGCCACCCATCATGCGACGGCCCACGACGCGTTTGGCGTAGGAGACCGGGATGCGGCGCTGGCCGCGCTCAAGGAAAACAATCAGCGGGATAACCAGCAAAATGATGGCGCAGATGATCACCATGGTGATGATGCCACCGGCATTGCCCTCGGTGCTGGAGAAGATAGCCTGCGGCAGGCCGGCCATGATGTTCGCAAAGATGATCAGCGACATGCCATTGCCGATACCGCGCTGGGTGATGAGCTCACCAATCCACATGATCAGCATGGCGCCCGCAGTGAGCGTGCCGACGATCATGAGGTCGAAGATGATCTCGGGAGCGCCGGCGCCATTGAAGCTGATGCCGAAGCTCTTAAAGAGGAAGAGGTAACCCACGGAGTTGAGGATTGCCAGAGCCAGGGTGAGGTAACGCGAATACTGCGTGATCTTGGTCTGACCGACCTCGCCCTCGCGGGCAAGCTCATGCAGGGAAGGCACAACGGCCTGGAGCATCTGGAGGATGATCGAGCTGGTGATGTAAGGCATGATGCCCAGCGAAAACACCGACACATAGCTCAACGCGCCGCCAGAGAAAAGATTCAGGAGGGCCATAGCACCTGCGGCGACCGAATTGTTATCGGTCGAGAAAAGGCCCAGCATCCCCTGGAAGGGAATGCCGGGCACAGGAACGTGCGCACCAATGCGGTACACGACGAGCATAGCTATGGTAAAAAGAATCTTTTCGCGCAATTCTTTGATGCGGAAAGCATTCTTAAGACCATTTAGCACGGCAGCTCGACCTTTCCGCCGGCGGCCTCGATCTTGGCCTGCGCAGAAGCGCTGACCTTGTCGACCTTGACCGTGAACTTCTTGGTGAGCTCACCATTGCCGAGCACCTTGACGGGCTCGAACTCGCTCTTGGTGATGCGAGCAGCCTTAAGAGCGGCACCGTCGATCACAGCGCCGTCCTCGAACTTACGCTCGAGACACTCAACGTTAACGGCGGTGTACTCGATACGACGGGGGTTGCGGAAGCCCGGAAGCTTGGGCAGGCGCATAGCCAGCGGAGTCTGGCCACCCTCGAAGCCGGCACCCTTGGTGCCGCCAGAGCGGGAACCCTGGCCCTTCTGGCCGCGGCCAGAAGTGGTGCCGTGACCCGAAGAATTGCCACGGCCGACGCGCTTACGGTTCTTGGTGGAACCGGGCGCGGGAGTAAGATCGTGAAGCTGCATTTGCTACTCCTCTACAATCTCGACAAGGTGCTTGACCTTGAAGATCATGCCGCGGACGGACTCGTTGTCAGCAATCTCGCGAACCTCGCGGATCCTGTGGAGACCGAGGGCACGGACAGTACGGACCTGGTCCTGCTTGCAACCATTGGTGCTGCGGACCTGCTTGATCTTGATGGTGTCAGCCATGCTTAGTTCTCCTTACCGACGAACATCTCGGAGACCGTCAGGCCACGGCGAGCCGCGACGTCCTCAGGGCTGGAGAGCTCCTTGAGGCCCTCGACGGCAGCCTTGATGATGTTGAGGCCGTTGTCGGTACCGAGGGACTTGGACAGGACGTTCTTGATGCCAGCAAGCTCAAAGAGGGGACGCACAGCGCCGCCGGCGATAACGCCGGTACCCTCGACAGCGGGCTTGATGATGATGCGGCCGGCACCAAAGTGGCCGAGAACCTCGTGCGGGATGGTGCCCTGCTCGGTCACCGGCACGTGGAACATGTTCTTCTTGGCATCGAGAGACGCCTTGGAGATGGCCATGGGCACCTCAGCGGACTTGCCCATGCCAACGCCGACGTTGCCCTTGCCGTCGCCAACGACGACGAGAGCGACGAGGCTCATGCGACGACCACCCTTGACGGTCTTCGACACGCGGTTGATGTAAACGACGCGCTCCTCGAACTCGGAGGCCTCGCGCTGCTGCTTCTGATTACGAGCCATGTGCTACATACCTCCTAGAACTCGAGACCGGCGGCACGAGCACCGTCGGCGAGGGCCTTGACGCGGCCATGGTAGATACGGCCACCGCGATCGAAGGCGACCTTGGTGATGCCGGCCTCGATGGCGCGCTTGCCAACGAGCTGACCGACCTTCTCCGCAGCCTCCTTGTTCGAGGTGTGGGTGCCCTTGAACTCGGCCTCGAGGGTCGAGGCAGAGACGAGCGTCAGGCTGGAGCCCTTGCTGTCGTCGATGATCTGGGCATAGATGTTGGCGTTAGTACGGGTCACGCGAAGACGCGGACGCTCGGAGGTACCCGAGACCTTGCCGCGAACACGACGCTGACGACGCTTGAGGCCTTCCAGCTTCGCCTTATGCTTGTTCATACGTAAACTCCTAAAAAGGTTGATCTTGCCAGCACCTGACGGGGTGCTGGTCTTATGCGAGTGAGTCGGTTACGACTACTTGGCGGCCTTACCCAGCTTGCGGCGGATGTGCTCGCCAACGTAGTGGATACCCTTGCCCTTGTAAGGCTCGGGAGGACGATGGCCGCGGATCTCAGCGGCGATCTGACCGACCTGCTGCTTGTTGATACCCTTGACGTTCACGTGGGTGTTGTCGGGAACCTCGAAGGTGATGCCCTCGGGAGCCTCGACGATCACGGGGTGCGAGAAGCCCAGGGAGAACTCGAGGTTCTTGCCCTTCTGCTGCACGCGGTAACCGACGCCGGCGAGCTCGAGCTTCTTCTCGAAGCCCTCGGAAACGCCAACAACCATGTTGTGGATGAGGGCGCGGGTGAGGCCGTGGCGGGCACGGGTCTCACGCTCGTCGTCGGGACGGGAAACGGTGAGGACGTTGTCCTCGACGTTGATAGCGAGCTTCTCAAAGACATCGAGCTCGAGCTGGCCCTTGGGGCCCTTGACGACAACGTTGTTGCCGTTGACTGCCACTTCGACTCCGGCGGGAATCTGGACAGGCTTATTACCGATACGAGACACGGTGATCTCCTTTCCTTCTACCTACCGAGCGAATTACCAGACGTAAGCGATGATCTCGCCGCCGACGTTGTGCTTGCGAGCATCGCGGTCGGTCATGACGCCATGGCTGGTGGAAATAATGGCGGTACCCAGGCCACCGCGGACGCGGGGCATGTCGGCAACGCCGGTGTACTTACGCAGGCCCGGCTTGGAAATGCGGCGGATGCCGTTGATGACCTTAGCCTTCTTGGGACCATACTTAAGCGTGATGTGCAGAGTCTTCTGGGGAACGGTGTCCTCGACATCGTAGCCCTCGATGTAGCCCTCCTCGTGCAGAACACGAGCGATCTCGACGAGCTTCTTGCTGCTCGGCATGGAGACCGTGGCCTTGTTCACAGAGTTAGCGTTACGGATGCGCGTAAGCATATCTGCGATCGGGTCTGTAAGGTTCATACAGATTCTCCTTCGTTCTTGATGAACACGTGCTCTTGGTTCTTCGCCGCCCTTAACGGCAAAGCCTAACTAGCGCGTTTTCCCTGTTCCAAACTGATGCTTGAAACGCTGGTAGTGACTTACCAGCTGGCCTTCTTAACGCCGGGAAGCTCGCCCTTGAGTGCAAGCTCGCGGAAGCAGACACGGCACAGGCCGAACTTGCGGTACACAGAGTGCGGACGGCCGCAGCGCTGGCAGCGCGTGTACTCACGAGTAGAGAACTTCTGCTTGCGATTGCACTTGACGATCATCGATGTCTTAGCCACTTATATCCTCCTCACATAGAGTATTGTTCGCCCCAAGCGCCGCCCCCTTGTGGGAACGGCGCTTATAGGGCAGGTGAACCTATTTCTTGAACGGGAAACCGAAGGCGTCCAGAAGGGCCTTGGCCTCCTCATCGGTATTGGCGGTGGTCACGAAAGTGATGTCCATACCGCGCTGGTGATCGACGGAGTCGAAGTCGATCTCGGGGAAGATGAGCTGCTCGGTGACGCCCATGGAGAAGTTACCACGGCCGTCGAAGCTCTTGGCGGAGATGCCGCGGAAGTCGCGGATACGGGGGATCGCGACGGAGGTCAGACGATCGAAGAACTCCCACATACGGTCGCCACGCAGGGTAACCTTGCAGCCGATCGGCATACCAGCGCGCAGGCGGAAGGTAGCGATGGACTTGCGGGCACGGGTGATCATCGGCTGCTGTCCGGTGATGGCGCGCAGGTCGCGCACGGCACCGTCGATGGCCTTGGAATCGGTAGCGGCCTCGCCGACACCCATGTTCACGACAATCTTCTCAAACTTGGGGATCATCATGACGTTCTCGTACTGGAACTTGTCCTGAAGCTGCTGCTTGACCTCGTTGTTGTACTTGGTCTTCAGACGCGGCACATACTTCTCTTCTGCCATTGTTCACTCCTTCTTGGGGTTTTAAGCACGGGGCGTGGCCACGATGGGTTGTCCTCGTGCCTCCTGGCTGCATCCGCGCCGCTCATGGCATTTTGCGGTTTGGACTCGACGCAGCAGGAGCCGACAAAACAATCGGTACTATACGCGCATCGGGAGCGTATTTCCAGAAAAACCTCGTCTGCCTGCACAACTCCACAACTCCCCCGCACAAATGGATCCCAAAAAGCAGTTGCGGTGAAATAGGGACTGTTTGGCGGCCTAACAGGCTTAAACAGTCCATATTTCACCGCAACTTATTGGTGGGGATGCGATTAGCGCTTGCGGGGGACGAGTTTGGTGCGGCGCAGGTGAATCATCTCGGCGGCGATGGAGATGGCAATCTCCTCGGGGTCCTCGGCCTCGATGGCAACGCCGATCGGCAGGTGCAGCTCGTCGATCTGGTCCTGCGTAAAGCCTTCCTGCTCCAGGCGGGCACGCACAAAGGCCGTCTTGCGGCGCGAACCCAGACAGCCCAGGTAGGCAGGCTTGGCGTGCATGGCCTGAATCACCACGTCGATATCGGACTTGTGGCCTGCTGTGGCCACGACCACCAGGTCGCGCGGGCCGATGGGGCACTGCTCGCTCAGGTTCTTGTAATCGACCAGGCGACGATCGTAGACACCGGGCACCCATTCGGGCGTCAACGTGCCGGGGCGGTCATCGCAGGCCACGACGGCAAAGCCCGCCGCCGTGAGCACGCGCGCCGTCGCGGCGCCCACGTGTCCGCAGCCAAAGATGTAGGTCAGGCCCTCGGGGCAGAGCGTCTCGATGTGCGCCGCGGGAATCTCAGAGGCAGCGTTGGTGTAGGTAACGTTACTCCCCTCCTCCACCAGTGAAAGCCCGGGGCAGCCCGCAATGGTATGGCGCGATGCCTCGCCATGGTACTCGGCCACATCGCCCTCGAGCGCGCTCGCGATAAACGGCTTAAAGTCGATGACGAAGTCGCCGATGCGCCGATAGACCAAGACGTCGGCAATTTCCTGGAACAACGGTGCCTGGATCGCATCCAGATGCAGATAGCACAGGCAGATGGCTCCGCCGCAGATCATACCGGTATCGGAGTTCTCGCCGCCCATGGTGTAGCGGACCAGACGCGATTGCCTCGCGGCCAGCAGCTCTCGCGCCTCGTCCAGCGCAAAGAGCTCGATCTTGCCGCCGCCGATGGTGCCCGCCTGGCTACCGTCGGCAAAGACGGCCATCCAGGCACCCACACCGCGCGGTGACGACCCCGCCGTGCCGGCCACGACCGCCAGCTCGCACGTCTCGCCAGCACGCAGGGCGGCAAGCGCCGCATTCACAACATCGAGCTTTTCCATTGCCGCCTTCTATCCTCTAAAGATATCGGTGAGCGTAGCGAGTGCCTCGAGCACGCCGCCGCCGAC
>UQUD01000034.1 GCA_900544225.1 uncultured Collinsella sp. | reverse complement strand
ACCGCGGTTGGAGCGACCGGCCACATCACCGTAGTCATCGCCGTTGCGCTTGCCGTCGCGACGTGCCTGCTCGAGTTTCTTCTTGCTCTTGGACTTGCCGCGCTTGGTCTTCTTCTTCACCTTAAAGGCCGCAGGGTCGCGCTCGGGGTCAACCGCGGGCGGATTGGGACCCACATGCAGGTCGCCGGCCTCGTAGATGTCGGCAGTCTTGTCCATGAGCTTCTCGATCTCGTAGAACTCATCGACATCCTGCTCGGTCACAAACGTGATGGCCCAGCCCAGCTCGCCGGCACGGCCCGTACGGCCAATACGGTGGATGTAGTCGGTCGGCTCGGCCGGCACGTCAAAGTTCACGACGTAGCGCACGTCACTAATGTCGATGCCGCGGGCAAGCACGTCGGTTGCCACCAGCACGTCGACGGTACCGTCGCGGAAGGCCGAAAGGGCACGCTCGCGCTGGGCCTGGCTGCGGTTGCCGTGAATCGCGGCGGCCTTGATGCCCTTGCGCTCCAGACGACGGCAGCAGCTGTCGGCACGGTGCTTGGTGCGCATAAAGACGATAGTACGCTCCGGGCCCTCCTTCTTGAGAAACTCGGGCAACAGGTTGTTCTTGGCCTCGATGGACACCGGGAACACAAACTGGTCGACGGTGTCGGCGGTCGACGTGGCCGGTGCGATCTCCACGCGGGCCGGGTCGCTCACCAGGTCGGTGATCTCGCCCACGGCCTCCTCGTCGAGGGTCGCCGAGAACAGCAGCGTCTGGCGCTCAGCCGGCGTCTCGCGCACAATACGGCGAACGGCGGGCAAAAAGCCCATGTCGAGCATGCGGTCAGCCTCGTCGAGCACCAGGACCTTAACCTCGTCCAGGTGGCAGGCACCCTGCTCGATCAGATCAACCAGACGGCCCGGCGTTGCGACCAGGATGTCGCAGCCGTACTTGAGTGCCGCGGTCTGTGGCTTGTAGCTCACGCCGCCCACGACGGTCACGGCAACATGGCCGGTGACGTCGGCGATCTTGCTCGCGACCTCGTCGATTTGCTGGGCAAGCTCGCGCGTAGGAGTGATGACGAGCATCACGGGGCCACGGCCGTTGCCCTCGGGCTTTTTAGCACCGCGACGACGGTTGCGGCCGCCGCGCTCGCGCACGGGCTTGGGAGGAGCGATGTGCTCCAGATTGTTCATAGTCGGCAGCAAAAAGGCGGCCGTCTTGCCGGTGCCGGTCTGAGCGGCGGCAAGCAGGTCGCGGCCCTCGAGCACCACGGGGATCGAGCCGGCCTGCACGGGCGTCGGCGCCGTGTAGCCCAGGTTCTCGATAGCACGAAGCATCTCGTCGGAAAGGCCCAGTTCGTCAAAGGCGGGCAGGCTCTCGGTAGCGGACTCGACGGCCTGGGCAGCATTGGCCTCGTCGGCGGCATCGAAGGCAGCCTGGGTCATGGCCTCGCGGGTCTCGTCCAGAATCTCGGCGTCGGTGACGTCGGATACAGAATTACGCATATGTTGTTGTTCCTTATCTGCACGCGCAATGGACACGGCATGCGGCCGCGCGGGCGTGCTTGGTAGTGCGCTAATACATACAAAAACGGGTGCGCACAGAGAGGACGTTGCTCAGCACGCTGGCGATCGCTTTGGCAGCCCTATCACGCGCCGTCCAGACGCAGCAGCTCTAAGCGATGGAGCAGATTCGCCGCCGGTTAGTATACCCGTGCTCCGTATGCCCCCACGTAAACCACAGATGACGGAGCAGGAGGAGCGGGTCCGGACCGATTGTCTCAATCTGTAACAGTTACGGAGCAAAACCGGGTCTACACGTTACAGATCGAGACATTCAGTCAGCCCCTTGGCTAACATCTCGATCTGTAACAGTTACGGAGCAAAACCAGCCCCAGATGTTACAGATTGAGACAGTTGAGTTGTCAGTCGAGGAACAATCTCGATCTGTAACAACTAGACCCCGTATCCCCCCCCCAGATGTTACAGATCGAGACAAACGTGCCGAACACCAAACCCGACAGGCAACAAAAAGGACCGGGCGTCCAGCCATCACAACTGGAACGTCCGGCCCCGTCAAACACCAACTAGGGAAGCTGAACCAACAGATCACAACCTCTACTCTGCGTCCGGGTCCTTAAAGTTCTTGGGATCCAAGACCATGCAGGTGTAGGTGATGTCGTGTTCGTCGTCGGGAATGGGTTCAAACCCGTTCTTGCCAAAGAAGTCGATGAGCAGATGTGCGAGCTTAATCGGATCCGCATCAGGATCGTCAAAGAGATATTCGCTCAGATCCAGGAATGCAGGCTGCTGGTGGCCCTCGCTCTCCCAGTATCTCAACAGGGCGTCGTGCACCAGGCGCGCGCCATAGCCGTTACCGCGGTAGTCGGGGTCAACATACACATGGCTCAAAAATGTCGCCAAGTACTTGTTGAGCGGGTGCTCCGTAACGGCATCCGGCAGGCGGGGGTCATCTGAACCGCCCGTTACGCAAAAACCGACCAGCTCATCATCGGCAAAGACGCCCCAGAGGGAAGAGTTCTCCTCGTCCTCGTCCTCAACCCAGTCCGCGTACTCGTCATAGACCTCGTAGCCCGACTGCTCGTCCAGATCGACCATCGCATCGACGTCGTCGGGACCTAAAGCCCTTACTTCAACTTCAGCCATTGTCCTGTCCTTTCTCTCGCTTTCAGGACAACCCGAGCATACGCCGCTGTCCAGATAACCTGTTGCGCAACATCGGAAACTGCGTCAATACCGCCGTTAACGGCGACGACGCCTCAGGGCAACGCAGGCAACGACAATCGCCAGCAGCACCAAGCCCTGGAAATTGATGCGGCTAATAGCAAAGCCCGAAGGAACAATAAAACTGTCGTAGAACATGTCGAGCAGGCCGATAAACACCAAAAACGCGATGAAGATCCAGAACACGCGACTCCTTAAAATGGGAGTAAACATGTCGAGTACCGAGCCACCCGAAGAAGAACCCTGATAGCCTATTAAATCAAACGGCTCATCCTTTTCCACCTCGTCGGCATCGCTCGAAGTGCCTGAAGACTCGGACTCCAAATCGCGACGATCCGTCCAATACCCGGGCACATGGTCGCGCTCACCAAGGTACTCACCGTTTTTGACCACCGGCTCAAACAACATGGCACTCGAAAGATCCTCGAGCTCCTCGCGAATCAACTGGTCGGTGCGAGCGTCATGAGGCTCCTCGAGCTCGCACTCAAGCTCATACATATGCTCCATGACCCGCTCGTAGTCCTCTTCAGACATATCGTCATCGTAATAGGAGTTCCCGCCCATCGTTCATCCCTCATTCAAGAACCGAATCCCTTTTGGACAACTCAAGTGTAGAAATCCATACCGAGCAGACGTTGCGCAACATTGCCGGGAACGAGACGGATCCGCTCTCAAAACGCCCCGGGACAAACCGTTCCGCATTGCAATTTGCGCACTCGCGGATGTTGCGCAACGTTCTCGCCCATCGGGGCGGTAGCGTTCGAGTTAGCAAAGTCACGAGCCCTAAAACCCGGGATCGTCGGCTTCCACCGCATACGAAAGAAGGAACGATGGACGAGATTTTTGAGCATCTGCTTCAAGATACCGACCGAGGGATCTCGATCAACCAGATTGTCAATCGTATCGTGTTTCCCAACCACGACATCTGCATGCAGGCCAAAGCTGCCCTGGAGCGAGACTATGGCGAGTTCTGCTTTGCTGCCGTGATCCCCGATTACGAGGACTTCCAGCACATGGATCCGACCGACGCCATCAATGCCGCCCTGGAAACCTGCGGGTCCGACGGCGAAGAGGTCACCAACGTCGTCTGGGGCTACAACTCGCTCCAGTACGAATACAACGGCATCCCCTCGCTGGAGGTTGCCAAGACTATCTCCAAGATGATCGGCGTTCCCGTCTACTACGAGTACACCGATGCCGATGAGATCGCCGCCGGCGCCGTGATCGCCGATGCGCAGGGCGATAGCGTCTCGTTTGCAAACGTGGTCGACAAGAGCTGCTGGGTGTATTTCCCAGAGGGGTTCGACGGTGCCACCGACACCCTGTTCCGCTGCGGCATGGGAACCATGTCCATGCCCGACGGAAGCCAAAAGTACTTTGAGGACACCACCGACCCCATCATGCGTTCGTATGCGCAGCGCGGAAACGTGTCCCTGTACTTCGACTTTCTCAAGGACCAGTTTGGCGCCCAAGAGGAGCCCCAGGCAGAGTCCGATACCCAGGCAGAGTCCGATGCCCAGGCATCGGACAACGTCTACATGTCCCAGGCCATGGGTGCGATGACGTTTCGCATCGTCTTTCCCAACCATGACTGCTGCGCATATATCCGCGATGATCTCGACAAGTGCTTTGGCGGGTTCTCGCTCCAGGCGATTTGCGGCACGCCCGATAGCACGTTTGACTCACCCGATGAGGTCCTGAGGACCATGGTGGGTCACGGAATCCCCGATGACGCAACCGATGTCGAATGGGGCTATAACTCCGTGCGCTATCGCGTGGCGCACTCCGTGCCCAACGCCATCGTTCTCGAGACGTTGGTCCAGCACTACAACATTCCGCTGTACGTCGAGTATTTCGATGAGCTTAAACGCGCGACCGGCGCTGCCATTACGATCCCCGACATGGCAAACCCGACCGCATTCATCCCCGGTACACTCGGATGCAAAGAGCAGATGTACTTTGACCGCGGCAGCGAAAACGAAGGCTACGTTGCACTTCGATGCGGCTACTGCCAGGCAGTCTCCGATGATGGCAAAACGCGCATTTCCTTTGTCGACGACCCATCGCAGTCGGTCATGGCGGAAATGGCAGAAGAAGCATCGGTCGGAGTCTACGTTAGGCTGCTTAAAAAATTCGATCTTGAGCAAGTTCTCCCCGCTGGATATCAGAAACCGGCCTCGCGTCCCGCCGCAAGTTCCAAAAAGAACACCTCGACCTCCTCGGCAGAAAAATCGAAAATCAGCCTGTGGATGAACCCCATTGCAGAGAAGCATGTCTGGAACTCCCTCGATGCCTACGGTCAAAAGCAGGGCAAGCAAAATGACATGAACATGTTCTTTTTGGAGCCGCTCTATCGCGGCGGCGATCAGATCCGAGACCCATTTGGATTTGCCACAGGCCGCAAACCTTTGCCGGCTTATGCAAGCCACCAGGCGCACCGCAAGGTTATCGACGCCGCCCTTACTACCGACATAGAAGTCGGCGCGCTTGTCGCGGGGCTTCTCGGCCAAGACCTGTTGACATCCGAAGAGCTCAACGCGCTGCACCGCGACATCGAGCTCAAGGCCCAGGGTATAAGCGCCATCGCCACCGGAAGAGGCGCCGCACTCGAAAGCCGTTGCGACTCGGTTTGCTACCTTATTGCAAAGCTCCGGAGCCATGACGGCGACAATAGCCATCGCTTTATGATGTGGATGGCGGACACCGACCAAGCCGTACGCGTAAAGTTCTACGGCGAGGCACCGGCAATCGGCGCGCCCTTTACGTGCCGCTTTAGCGTAGTGGAAAATGACGTCATTACGTACTGGATGCCCGTCGAGGGCGAGAAGGGCTTCTCTCGCTATAAACAGATTCCCGAGGGAGGACGCATCGACGTCTCCGCGGCAAAGAGCGACTCTGCCGCCATGAGCGCCCTGCGCAAGGCCAACGCGATGTTCCTTAAAACGTGCGGACTCAAGCAGACCGCGCCGTCCAAGACGCGCATGACCCCGGAGCAGTCGCAACGATTTAGCGAGCTACGAGAAAAACTGGGTCGTAAAACGGGTTATGCCCTTACGGTGCTCTTCTCGCGCTGCGTACTCTGCAGCGCCGAAGCCGACCGATTCCTCGAGCTCATGGAGCACGCCGTTGCCGCGCACGATCGCGGAGAGATGATCGACGTCGACGATACCGAGGTCGTAGAGCACAAGGCCGTTTACATGGTTGGCCCGATCTCTACCGAGGATGGTACTTGTCAGCTCTACAACCCCAACACCGTCAACTTTGAGGACTTTAGCTTCCAGCCCAACCTGCTCGAAGACTTCCACACCGACCTGCCCCGTACCGGCAGCTTTATCAACATTGCAACGAGCGTCGTTGAGTCGGACGTCATCGCCGCCTGGGCGGGCTACAACCCGGGCAACGCCCAGCGCTCGGCGCGCTACTAGAGAGCGATTGGCACGACCAAGCCATGTATCTGTTGCGCGGCATCGCCCCTGGACGTCGAACCGCACCGTCCGCGATGTTGCGCAACAGAATGCAACGCAGGCGGCCTAGCATGCGAAGTAACAGGCGCGCGCAGGTCAGACGCATCGAATCTGGCCTTCGCGCGCAACACAAATCATCGCAGGGAGCACACCATGGCGCGTGACACATCAAACGTTCCGGTTGTTAACTTGCCGCTCGCTTACAAGTTCGACGGCAACGGCAACATCATCCAGAAAGTCTTTTTTGGCGTAAATGCGGTATTCGGCCCCGTCTGGTACTGGTGGTACTTCAAAAGCAATCGTGATCCCAACTTTTGGCTCGGTGACAGCGAAATGGACGGCTATGATCCCGATGAATGCTCTACCGAGTTCCTGCACCGCATGGATAACTTTACGCCCGAGGAGAGCTGCAACCTCTTTGAAGTCGCAAAGTATTGCGACCGCATGACGGGTGTTACCGTCTTTGACGTCGTAAACGGGCGAAATGTAAACGAGCGACACCTGGATGACTACTACACCGGCTACGACCTTGGCATCAAAGATGATGACGAGGACGAAGAAGACGACACAGACATCGAGATGGAGTTTGAAGGGCAACCTGTTAGCCCCCAGCCGATGCGCGTATGCGACGAGGGCCCCTGCCAGTTTATGCTGCCGCCCGTTTTAAACTGCGGAACGGACGACGGTTCTGGCTACGAGGTCGAGATTCCCCTGCGCGCCAAAACGACCAAGAGCGGTACTCCGCAGGAGCGACTATCGTTCTATATCCCCGCCGACGTCGCCGTACAGTGGTTCCGCGAGGTCACGGACGAGCCGCAGGCCGACTACCAACTGTTCCAAACTGTTTGGATGGATCGGGCCAATCGTCTTGAGAACCCGCACTTTGTCGACCACCTGTTTTCCTATGCGTTTTGGCAGGAGCGACTGCTGCGCATCCTGCACTACACGTACAAACGTGGCAAGGTGCAGAGTGCGCGCATCGTTGCCGATTACGAAGGCGATGCCGCCGAGTTTATTGGTAAGCACTATCCGGAGACCGAGGTCATCGGTCATCAGGGCAACGAGAACGCCTTTGAAACGGGAGCCGCCTATCTGGTGGACCTCACGCTGGACTACAAATACAAGGGCGACAAGCTTGTCGAGAAAAAGACGTTCTCGGTCCTTGGCAGCTTTGGACGCGAATGGTATCGACTCTTTAGCGGCAATCCCAACGCCACCGTTGATGATTTCTATGCATGGTGCGAGCAAACCGACACCTACGAGCCCCTGCGTCAGGCAGCCGAAACCGCCGGCGCAATCGTTCAGTACACCACCTACGGACTAAAGGACGGCAAGCTCACCAGCAAACGCACCGAAGACCACCAAGGCCGCACCAACGTCGAGATTAATGAGGCGGCCGAGCTGAGAGACCGCATGTTCACATAGGCGGTAGATAGACTGCCACAACTCAGAAATAGATAAAGAAGTGGGGCTCGGAAATAACCGAGCCCCACTTCTATTTGTTCGTTTATGGCCTTGCAGCAAAAGCACTCTGCCGCTCCAAGGGACCTTACCGCTCCTCTAGCGTCCAGCCCTTCTGGGTACAAAGATCGCGCAGGGTGGCCACCAGGTCCGCGTTGGTGTTGCTGTCGACCACGATCTTGTCGATGTGATCAGCGGCAATGTTGAGCTTGGGGAACGAGTGGCTGCAACCCGACAGGTTGAGCTCACCGACGTTGCAGGTAATCTCGAGTGCGCCAAGAATGTCATCATTCGAAAGATCAATCTTCTCGACGTCTCCCTGAAGGCCTTGGTCAACGGTAAAGAACATCAGGTTCTTAAGACCCGAAGCGTTGATGGAATTGACAGCACCCTTAAGGCTTTCAATACAAAAGGAATTGAGCTTGGGGCAGACGCTCAGGTCGAGGTCCTGGGTCGTCATGTCACCAAACTTGAGCACCTCGAGTGCCTCGAGCTCGCTAAAGTCTGCACTCTTGGCGCTCAGGGTATTGATGCCAAGCGTATCGAGCTTGTCCAGCTTGCTAATGGGCGTGAAATCCGTCACCTCTTCGGTTACGACCAGCCTCGTGATGCGCTGGGTCTCCTTGGCGGTCAGCTGGCCATCGTCATCGTTATCGTAGTCGGCAAGCAGCCCGTGCAGAGCATCATCCGTGATCGCATCAACATCGACGAGACCTTTTTCTTTCTTGGTCTCGGAGCCAGAGGCGTCAGTTGAGCTCGACTCTTTAGAGGCGCTCGACGAGGCTCCCCCGCCGCCTTGCACGTCACCGACGCCGCCAATCACGGAGAAAACGGCAACCGCGCCTATGACCACAACCGCCGCAAGCACTACCAGGGCGCGAACGCCGCCCAAGCGAGAAACGGCTTCATTTGCACGTTCAGCCGCCTGTCCATTCGGCTGCCTGGCAGGGCGAGGGATCCGACTTGTCGAACGCCCCGGCGTCTGCTGCGCCTGCCCAGCAGACTGTTCGGTTGCCTGCCCGTTCGGACGCATATTCACCCGCACATCCGGCGTCTCGGCAGCCGGCTCATTAGCCCCGCCCGTAGGCTGCTCGGTCACACGCTGAACCCGTTCGTTATCCCGCCAAGACATGTCGGGCTTAAAATTCGCCATATCGCTTCTCCTCACTTGAGCGCATCGCTACTGCTGCTCCATGGTGTAACCGTAGTCACTGCTCATTTTTTGCAAATACTCGACCAGGCTGCTGTTCGTGTCGCTGTCGTACAAGATCTTGCCAACGCAATTGGGCGTAAAAGTGTAATGGAAGGCATCTTCCCTGCCTGCCCCGCACAGATTAAGCGTGTCGACTCTGCTACTGATCTTCAGAACCTCGAGGTTCACATCACCCGACAGGTCAAGCGTCCCAATACTGCCATCAAGGCCTTCGATCTGGACGTTCGACAACGAGGACATGTTTTTGGCATTCAAGGTATCGACGGGGCTCTCGAGCCTGTTTATGGTAACGCGCTGTAGCTGAGGAAAACGTGTGAGATCAACCTGAGGCACCGAGCAGTCGCCAATGGACAAATGAGTGATATTGCTAATGGAGCTTATGTCGTAGCTTTCGCTGTCGTAGTCGCCAATGCCAAACGTCGTGATGTTGTGGAAGTTGGCCAACAGCGGAAGCGAATCAAACGACTCGACGTCGATTGAGCTAGCTTCATCCGCAGTCTCTTGCGAAATATTGCCGTCCTCATCTGCATCGAGTGCTAAGTCCGAGCGCAGTGCCTCGTCCGTAATCTCATCGAGCGTGAGCACTGTGGCCTTTTTCGCTTCTTCCTGGTGGCGCTCCTCTTTTTCCTTTTTACGCTGAGCGCGCGCCGCCTCATCCTCCTGCTGCTGTTTGGCCTCGGCGCGCTGCTCGGTCTGCCGATTGGTGTCGGAGATGCCGCTTGTGATGGACGTGACCGCCACAATCGCGATGACTATCACCACGGCAAGAACGATCACTACGCGCGGACCGCCCAAGCGGTTCACGATATCGTTGATATCCGATCCGTTGGATCCGGCGCCCCCGCGGTCAGACCCGTTCTGATTAATTGCCATCCGTGTTTCCCCCTCCGCCGCCTACAGGCGGTCCTTGTCGAAGTAGTCAGCGTCGCGCCAGTCACCGCGCCAGCGGTAGGCGTGGGCGTTCTCGCGCGACCAGTCGCTCAGGTGGCGCAGGATGAAGCGGCTCATGTCGTCCGCGAGCGGTTCGATCGGCCCCACGCGCCGCGCCTCGGCCGCCTGCTCCCAGAACGAGTACGCCATGAGGTAGAACGTGCCGGCATCGACGTAGTCGCCCGGGTAGGCGGGGTCGTCGAACCAGCCGCGCGTGTCGGGCGTGCCGTTTTGCTCGCACCACTCCGCCACGTTGAGAGCGAGGTCTTGCGGGTCGCCCGCGGCGAGCGCCTCGTGCAGATTGGACATGGGGCCCTCGGCGCCGTAGGCCGGGTAGTACAGGTCCCACAAGCGATCGGCCTCTTCATCAGTCAGTTCCAAGACGGACGGACGATCACCAATTCCATCATCATATTGATATGAATATGGATCTACGCCCGTCAAAGCACCCTCGCCGTAATCAAGAGAAGATGAGCCGTTGCGCGCACCACGTTTTGCGCGCAACGCCGACCCCAATAGTGAATAGCCATTGTGATAGCCTTCGCGCGTGTCAGCGATAAACTGACCAAAGTTAAATTGAGCATGCGCATCCGATAATGCGCGCCTTGTAGCAGCTGAACCGCGTAGCAAATAGAAAAGACCAATGATCAGCTGTTTGATAATCAGACTCAACGGTCCAATTAATAACTCAATCGAAACGACAATTAGGCCACCGAAAATAACGGCTGCTTGAGCGAATGGGTTAAAAGCGCTATATCCAGGAGCAGGGAGACCCGTATGCAAAATATCGTCTCCACCTGTATTTAGGAACAGACGGTACCAGACCGAGCAAAGACCCCACACCGTAAAAATACGCACCGGAAGAAAACGAATGACGGTCGGAATAGCATCTACAATGCGCGATAAATTAATGCTCACATGGTGCTTTGGTGCACCGGCGGTATTCCAGTTGATGTCCACACGTCCATTTGCTGCGTCGGATTCAATATGAACCCCGGTATCTTTCGGTGCCATCCGCTGAGCGCGAAGCTGTTCGAGTCGCTCCTGCGCCGACAGGCCCTCAGAATCTCGTTCCCCCATGCCCATTGTCTATATCCTCACAAATCATCAGAAGTGGTAATGCGTAGCGCCAAAACGCTCTAACGAATAGCCGAGCTCTCTAGTCATAGCTTTAATCGTGTGAGACTCTCGCTTCCTCGTCACAGGATCCCTTCGCATGAATACAAACGTCGGGAACAACCCCCATGCCACTTGCTGAAAACCCGTCATGGCATTAGCGGGGATGACGATTGGCGGGTTTGAATTTCCCGGAGCAAGAATCCTTCCCGCAACAGCCTTGCTTTTGCCAAGGCCGGGGATAAGCGACTTGACCACCGGATGATTATCCAGCGTCGAGCCTTCGCGTTTTGCAACAATCTCAATGCGGTTTTCGTACAACCTAATCGAACAGGGCCTTCCATCATACGTACCATATCCTTGGTCGATGACGGTTCCATACACCGCATCTTTTTTAGCCATGCTCTCGACAAGGCGGCGTTGCTGACGCTGTGCCTCGGCGCTATTAGCAATAGCCTCGCGGCCCCCCATAACCAGCCGCTCAACATCATGAAGTTGCCCACCGGCTCGCTGAGTATTGAAACCCTGTTGTTGAGAGCCCCCGTTACGATTCCTATCGTTACCGGAGCTTCCAAACATATTTCCCAAGTTTAACGTCGGCATAATTCATCCAAACTATCGTCTCGCCAATCGGGGCCCTCCCCAACGGACGCATGAGTGTTACCCTCTGCCCTCATCAGTAATGGAAATGAGAGTTAGCAAAATCATCGAGCACCTCGTCAAAACCCGGTGAAAAAACCTTGATTGTATGCTGCTCACGAGTGTGCAGTTCGCGATTTTTTCGATTAAATGTGAATTCAGGTTTCCCGAAGAAAGAGGTGCCAGACCAATCCGTAAGCGCATTTGCTGGTATGTTGATTGTATTTATCACATAAGATCTATCGAATGCCTTATCCAACTCAGACGAATACCCCGTTTCAACATTCACTTCAAATGAAGTCAAATCGTGCCACATGCTATAATTCGCGCTTTTATGAAAATAATACGAAGTTTGAGTAATCTTGATGTAGTTAGCATAGATGTCGATACGGCAAGGCACCCCATCATAGACGCCATATCCGGAAGCGTTCGGTTCCTTTTTGCCTTTCACTCCAGAAGCGGACTTCTTAGCATTCGCTGATTCTTTTTTCGCAGCAGGAGCACTGCCCGCA
Organism: uncultured Collinsella sp.; assembly: GCA_900544225.1. Taxonomy (GTDB): domain Bacteria; phylum Actinomycetota; class Coriobacteriia; order Coriobacteriales; family Coriobacteriaceae; genus Collinsella. The sequence continues at coordinate 7,677 of UQUD01000034.1, read as the reverse complement.
CGCCCAACAGACGCAGCACTGCCAGAAACATAAACATGACTAACAGGCGCCTCGTTATCCGCCTTCATTCCAGTGCTGGAATTCTGGACGCCATTCTGCGGAATGCTGTCTTGTTTAGAAACGTTCTGCTGGGCGGCAATCGGCTGGGCAATCGGCGACTGCTTTTTCCGCGATTGGAGATCATCCCATTTTTCCAAACCACGGAAAAACACGAATGCAATAACGCTAATTACAAAAGCAAGCAAGAGGAAAATGAAACCGAAAAGGCTCAGGAAGTTGGCAAACGAGACAACCCCCGAAAGTAAAAACTCAATGAGTATCGGAGGTATCCACATGTAAAGCCACGAACGCAGCGCTTGAGCACTGCCCGGATGTGCATCCTCGCCAAACACGATCAATACGATCATCAAACCGAAGCAAACCGCGATTAAGACTTCAACCCTCGCATACACATCGCCATCGACATACATTGACCCCATAAAGCCAAACGCGCTAACGATGAGTGCCGTGATGAGCACCAATCTGCCAGCAAGACGTCCGAATCGATCCATGACTTCGGGATCGGTATAAAACGACACGGAATGACGCCCTGTCGAGAACAGCGGCTTACGTGCATCGGTCAATGGGGCATCTCCCGACTGAACTGACAGAATTTCAGTAATTTTGTCATTACGTCCGTCGAAATCGACCAACTTGACCAAATAGCCCTCTAAGGCAGCAGCGTTTGAATCCAGAGCATCTTCGAGACCCGAGACACGATCAACGGCAGAAAAAGAACGGAGCACGTTGAGTGCAAGGAAGCCGAAACAGCCCAAGAATGCCAGCACCAAGAAGACGACAACGAGAGGGCCAAACGTTCCAAGTGAAACGATAAGCTGACCGAATGCGCCGCGGGCACACTTAATAATAAGGAGATAGAGAAGCGCAACGGCGATGGTAGTAATGAGAACGTTCCGCTGCTCCTTCTTTACAGCAGCAATCTGAGCATCGCTGTCAGCGATGCCCTTGACGACACCGTATTCACGCGTGTCCGTTTCGATAGCCGCCTTCAGCTTTCCATCGGCAACTCCGCGAGCGTCATCCAAATATTGTGAATATGCCGCGGACGGTAGGCTCTCGACATCCGCCAAAAGCCTAATCTCAAGGACGTCAAGCACGCCATGGTCCTCACAAGAGGTCAAGAGGTCAGAAACGTATCCACGTGGCACGACATCATTCTTTACCTGGGCACAGAACAGAGATCCCATCGCGATGGGGCGCGTTCCAAAACGTTCATCAAGTTCCCAGCCCAGAATATATGGAACTGGCGTAGATTCCATGTCGCCTCGAAGTTTAATGCCCTCAAGACGGGCGTTGCTGCCCAACTCAACAAGTGTCGAGACGGGCGCATCCATTGCCGGATTAAGCCCACGAAGCGCGATGACTGCAGCTTCGCCTGTCGAACCCTGCATCGTTTCATATAAGTCGGTATGGCCAGAGAGCCAAATCCAAGCAGCATAGTTTCCATACTTTCGATAAAACGAGCGCACGGCGGCCTTATCGTCGGCGACCTTATCCATAAAGACAAGGACAACGTCGGTGTCTATGCCGCCCTCGGCATTTGCCCCATCGCGAGCAGCGATGATTGCCGACATATCAACATCGCCGGCAAAATAGAGCAAAAACTCATCGAGCGATCGAGAAGACGAGCAGACGCCAAAGAATGCAGAGGGTTGCCGTAATACCGACTTAAGCGCACCCTGGGCCATAGCATGTTTGTTTTCACCGGACGTCAACAAGCCCTTAAAAAGGCAGGCTGCAAAATGCGGGTCGTCCGATTGACGAGCAAGAAGCTCAAGGCTGTGAATATCGGAGGCCAAACGAACCCTTTGACTGTCGGCATTTGCTTCTCGAGATAAGACGAGCGAGAGGAATCCAGAGGGCAACACGCCAGATGAATTTGTGCCATCAAGGCCTGACTGCCGAGCATAGCGATCAATTGTATCCACAGCCATCGATGCAATACGCGCCGGCAAAGCATCGGGTGCATTAGTCAGCGAGACATCCTCGCCGCGCCACGACATAATCTTGCCGTTGGACATCTCATAGATTACGCAAGCGAGCGCCAGGTCGGGATTGGACGCTGTCTGGATATCCTCTTCGACTAACTGGTGAATCCTAGTCTGCAGGTCATTTTCACCCCAGTCGCCCATCAGGTTTTCGAGCTGCTGTTGGCTCATGCGAAGTTTTGCCTCGTCCCAATTGGAGGACAGCGCTCGAGCGAGCAACACCGGATCGCTATACTGCTTGCCCGCAAACTCATATGGCTTACGAGCACTGCCGGCGTCCATGGTGGGAAGCTTACGATAGAAGTGGTCAGGATCGGCCATCCAGTCTTTGACTTCTTCGTAGCCAAAACGCTCGCCCGACAGCTCAAACGTCAAACCCTTGAGGAGGTTTCCCAGGGTTGCATCATCTGGATGGTTAAAATCCGCAGGCTCACCCGTCTCTTGACGGTCGGAAAGCGTATTGTCGTCTATGAACTCCTGCAGCGGGTGGACATTGTTTTCGTAGAGCGTCCAGATTGTATAGCCAAACGAATACCAGTCGTTACGAGGGTCGACCATGCCGCCGCGACCAGGCGTATAGCCATCGGAGCGCGTCATGGTGTTCGTCAGTCGACTGTCAAACCCGGCAAGCGAGCGGGCGGAGCCATAATCTCCCAGCACGATCTGCTTGTCGTACAGGTAGACGTTCTGCGGCTTAATGTCACGATGGACAATGCCAAGCTCGGTATGGAGCAACTCGATTGCCTGGCTGAGCTCGGGAATAACGCGGCTCTTAACCATATTCTTGCTACGGGGACGATCAAAAAGGCATGTAGCCAGCGGTGTAATGGAAACATCCCACAGCTGAGGAGCCGCAGTCCCCACCTCGGTTGCACTCAGGGCCTGGTGCAGATAGGCAAAGATGGGCAGCAGATGCGTTTGAGACACGGGACGATCATTGAGTCCCATTACAGCGCTTACCACCTTTTGATAGGCGGCGCGCTCGGCGCCGACAAGAGGCTTAAAGACCTTGGCAACACATGCCAGACCATCGCTCACCCGCTCGGCGGCAACAATGCTAGATTGACCGCCATGGCCAATGACCTGTCCCAAATGAATAATAAACTGCTGCCCGTCATTCGAGACAACCGTCGCATCCTCTGCAACAAAAGGCGAGGTAGATGCAGCGGCACCATATACGCCCCCACGAGAAACGGTCACCGTTTCACCGTTGGGACTGGCCGTGGCGCCGCGCGAGACAGTTACCGTCTGGCCGTCGGGGCTCGCAGCGCGCGGCACCGTGACAGTTTCGCCTGCCGCAGAAGTACCAGGGCGTGAAACAGTAACGGTCTTGCCGTCGACGGAAGCGCCAGCAGACGACCTTGCAACCGTTACTGTTTCACCATTCGATTCAGTCATCGGGCGATGCACCGTTACGGTTTCGTTTGTCGATGGCGTACCGTCGCGGCGGACGGTGACCGTTTCACCAGATGCCGGAGCGTCGGCTCGACGTACCGTCACGGTCTCTCCAAGCGCAGAAGCCTGGTCGCCACGGTTCACGGTAACCGTCTCTCCCCCTACGGGCGCATTCCCGCGGTGCACCGTTACGGTCTCATCGTTGCCATTGCCACCATCTCGGTGTACCGTAATCGTCTCATCAGACATGGCTACTCCCCCACTTCAATTACAATCAGCGTTGCATCGTCCGTCGAGCCGTTCACCCGAGCCTCGGCATATAGCTCTTCGCACAACTGCGCACATGTCGAATCGCTCGCAAGCATCTGCTGCAAACGCTCCTGCGCAATCTGTCCATCGATACCATCGGAACAGATCAGATAGCGATCGCCCGGAAGCATCACAGTCGTCTTGACCTCAAGATTGCGACCGCCCTGATTGAGTCCAATCGCGAGCTCAATACAATGCGAAACGGCATCATCCCTGTATTCAGCGCCAACGCCGCCCACGCGCCGCTCAGGCGTGTGGTCACAGCTAAGCACGGCAAGCACACCGCCAAGCAGCCGGTACACGCGAGAATCGCCGGCATTAAAAACAGCACCGTGCCCGTCAGGAGCAACCACGAGGCCGGCAACCGTGGATGCGGCAACAGACAGTCCATAGCGAGCCGCATACGTCTCAACATCGTTCTCGGCTCGCTCGCCCGCCATGCGTAGGCGCTCCTGCAACGCGTTGACAGCATCGGTATCAAAGACGCGCATGGCCTGTGCAAACGCCTGAGCGGCGAGCGTCGAGGCGGACGCTCCGTGCCCGCCTTCGCTCACGCCGTCAAAGACTGCCATGCAGCCCATCTCGCGCTCGCAATCGCCCACCAGACCATAGCAAAGGACATTACCGTCAAGAAGCAAACGGTCCTCGTTGACGGGGTGATTGGTTCCCGCTTGAGTTTTTGCTGCAGCGATAAACTTCGTCATCGCCAATCGCCTCCCATCGATTCGGGCACGAGCTCAAATGCGATATGCGCATCCTCGCCCTCGCCCTGCGGCACGGCGCGTGCCACCATGCCGGGACGACCGCGCCACTCGGCGCGGTGTTCAAACAGAAAATCGGAAAGCCCGTTAAGGTAACCGCTCTCTACCAGGTTGCCAATGCCGCGGCCACCCTTGGCCTTGACGGCGTCCGTCATGGCAATGGAGTGCAGCAGCTCGCGGGCGGCATCGGTCGCCTCAACCGTAATATCGGGCTGTGCCTTATGCACGTTGCGGTTAACGGCATCAATCTTGGAATTGAGGATCTGAAGCGCCACGGCATCGTCGATAAAGTTGAAGATCACCACGTTGTCGCCGATACGACCCAAGAACTCGGGCTTAAACTCGCGATCCATCTCGGTACGCACGCGCTCGCAAATCTCGTCATAGGGCGTGTTGGGCGCGATGGTATTACGAACTTCGTTGCCCTGCGCATCGATCTCAATCTTGGAAAAGCCGATGTTGCTCGTAAAGAAGATGACCGTCTCAGAGAAGTACACGGTATTACCCTGGCCATCGGTCAGGCGGCCATCTTCGAGGATCTGCAGGAACTTGTCCATAATGCTGGGCGCGGCCTTCTCAATCTCGTCGAAAAGAACCACCGAGAACGGATTGGCCTTGACCGCATTGGTCAGCTGACCGCCCTCGGCATAGCCCACGTATCCCGGAGGAGCGCCAAAGAGCTTTTGATCGGAGTTCTCGGCACCGTACTCGGACATATCAAAACGCAGCATGCTGCGCTCGTCGCCAAAGAGAAGCTCCGTAATGGCCTTAACGATCTCGGTCTTACCGGTACCGGTGGGACCGCTCAAAAACAGCACACCCTTGGGCTTAGAGCCAGATGAATGGGTGGCGCCCGAAAGACCCATGACGGAGCGCTTGAGCACGGTGACGGCCTTCTCGACGGCCTCGTCCTGCCCCTTCACACGGCGTTTGATCTTTGCCTCGGGATCCTCTTCGAGCTTCTCGAACATCTGCTGCCATTTGTTCTCGCGAAAACCGTACTTGTAGACGTCGACGAGCTTGGGAAGGATGGCCTCGATGGAAGCATCGGGGTTTTGCATATCGCGCTGATACATGCGCTGCAGACCCTCGAGCTCCTTAACACTCATGCCGTCGGTGGTATCGATAAAGCGACGCACCGCACGGTCATCGGAATCGGACAGCGCCTCACCAAAGCCAAACTTGCTCTGAATGTAGGCTTCGCGCATGTCGCGGTCGGGATGCGGCAGCGTGATGGTGCGCAAGAAGGGGTTCTCCTCGATAAACCACACGGGCAGGTTGCGCACGTTATCCGTTACCAGAATGAGCGTGTTGACGGCAGTACGGTTAATAAGGCGTGCTTTGCTGGCACCAAGGTACAGGTTAAGGAAGAACTGCGTCTCGTCGGGCATAAGACCGGTCGAGGAGGCAAGCAGGCGCGACGCCATGTTGACGATCACGCAAAGCGGCTTAGCCTCGGTGCCGCCATCGGGATTGTCGTTGTATTTAAGGCGCAACATTGAGCGGATAACCTCGCCGTATGATGGCAGGCTCGACTGCTCGGTGGCATACGCCTGGCGGCCATCGGCAATGCAGGCGTTCGCCTCCATCATGCGGTCGTCGCTCTTGGAAGCCTCGTCATGAGCCAGCGACACCAGACGCTTGCAATCGACGTTGCCCATGCTGCTCGAGAACAGCTGGATGGGATCGAAATATGCCACGTTGTACTCAACTGAGCCATTTGCGTCTTCAAAAAGGCCGCGCACGACCTCGGCAAGCTCCGAAAACTGGAGCCCGCCATCGACCACATCGGGATACTTGTCGTTCACGTTGCCCTCAAGGATAAAGAGGCTCTTCACTCCTTTAAAGTTGAGCATCTCGCGCTGCCAGGATTGGCGCTCGAAATCAGTTGCCATGTGTTATACCTCCTTGGCAGAAAAATCATGGTGGTAACGGTCGGCAATACCAACGGTGATAACCGTGCCGTCCTGGACATAGTTTTGAAGCTGACGAGGCTGTTGAAGATACTGGTCGTAATCATCGTGTGGGCGGTCGCTCAGGTAGATTACGCGCTGGTTAGTCGAGCCGCGCAGCGCACAATCGGGTACGTTGAGCTCGTCTACGTACGGACCGTCAATCAGCACATCGATAAGAGACTTAAGCGTCTCCCACGTATCCGCACCGATCACCTGCGGCAACTCTTCGAGCGTAAATCCGGTGTAAACGAGAATGTCATCGTAAGCGCAGCGGATCGTTGCCAGTAGCTTCACGAGCTCTGATGCCTGCTCGAGCGGATCTCCACCCGAAACCGTCAGCCGATGTACGCCGTGCTCGCGCGCGGTATCGAGCAACATCTGCGCAAGCTCATCAACATCGACATCTTGATCGGGCGACTGGCTGCGCCATTGGGGCGAAATACATCCGGCACAACGCTTTGAACAACCAGCGGTCCAGACAACAATACGTTCTCCCGGACCCAGCGAGACGACGGGGGCAAGCACATGGCTAACGAACATCGGCGTAATCCTCGCCCGGATCGAGTGTACGGTACACGGCCGAGGTACGTGCAAGCGAGCAACCGCATTCCTCACAGCCATCCCCAACCTTTGCGCGCTCATCAGCAACGAGATGCAAACGACCGCACTCGGGGCACTCGACAAACCAGCCCTCGACACCCGCAGACTCACCAGCAGCAGAAACAACCGGTGCCGCAGCAGACGCGGGCTGAGGCGCAGACCAAGCCTGGGTCTGCACGGGTTGCGCCGCAGGCGGTTCCTCCACAGTAACCGTCAGACGCAATTGGGCAAACTCGCCAGACGCAGCCGGAATGAGTAGCGTATCGCCGGTATGAATCGGCTGGGCCACGCCGGGAACCAAGTTGAGGATCTGGCCGCCACGCATAAGAGCCGTTCCGTTATTGGACCCCTCATCGGCAACCATCCATGTGCCCCGCTCAAAACGAACGCTGGCATGCTGCCGGGACATGGCAAAGTTCGAAGCCATAGAAGGAAACGCGTTGCGTCCAAGCACGGCAGCGTCCGTGAGACGAAGCTGCTCACCCATTACTGGATCGGCAAGCGTAAGCGCGGGAGCCGCGGGAGTAGCTGCAGCATTCGCCATGGGTTGCGGCGCGGGCTGCGGCATTGGCGCAGGCGTCGGCCGTGGCATCGGCGCAGGCGTCGGCT
>UQUD01000033.1 GCA_900544225.1 uncultured Collinsella sp. | reverse complement strand
TTGGCAGCCGGCGGCGTGTGACCGAGCGCGGTCGTTTTGAACACCAGGCCGTCCACATGCGCGCCGGCCCGCTCCATGCGCGCCCGGATGATCTCGCGCAGCAGCGTCATCTCCTGCGTCCACGAGGGCGAATCGAGATACACCAGCAGCTCATTGGACTCGGGCAGGTAGCGTAGGCCCGTCACGTGGCGTCCCTCGCGCGTGCCCGAGCACACCGCATTCCAGGCACGATAGACCGCGCGCGACTCCTCGGCAGCCTCCATTTGCGCGCGGCGCTCAGGTGTCGCGGCCGCCAGGATGCGCTGACGCTCGGCATCCAAAAAGCCGCCAAAGGCAACCGTTCCGTTCTCGCGCTCGTAATTAGCACGCCTCACCCATGCTCACCACCTTGGCTCGTTCAAGCAGGTCATCAGTAAAGTACCCCAAGTTGGTGGTGGTTATGACCGTCTGGATGTCATCACCGATCAGCTGCAGAAAAGCGCCTCGACGCCCGGCATCGAGCTCGCTCATCACGTCGTCCAAAAGCAGCAGTGGCGCGGTGCCCAGGATATCGCGCGCCACGGCCACTTCTGCCACCTTCCAGGCAAGCACCAGCGTTCGCTGCTGCCCTTGGCTGGCAAACGAACGGGCAGATCGACCCGCAACGGTAAACTCAATCTCGTCGCGATGCGGACCCACAAGCGTCACGCCGCGGCGCATCTCCTCATCGGCACGCTCATCGAGGGCCGCGAGCATATGCTCGTACGCCCAGCCCTTAAGTTCCTCGCGCCCCTCGGTTTGAGGCAAATCCCCCAGTGTGGACACATAGGACACGCCTGCGTCCTCACCGGACGCCACCTGCCCATACGCGGCGCGCACATGGCCTGCCAGTCGGTCGAGCAGGGCCAAACGATGCACGAGCAGGGCGGACCCGGCGCGAGCGATGGAGTCATTCCATGCGCCGAGCATCTCGCGGCAGCACCAGGACTCCTTGAGCAGGGCGTTGCGCTGCGTCACGCAACGCCCGTAGGTGCTCGCCAGGTCGGCGTAACGGGCGCTCAGTTGCACGCCAAAGTCGTCGAGGGCGGCCCGACGCACGCTGGCACCGCGTTTGACCATATCCAGATGATCGGGGCAAAAAAGCACGCTCGGCAAAACCCCGCGCACGCCGGCGGCCGAACATCTCTTGCCGTTACGGCTAAACGAGCGCTTGCCGTCCTCAACGCCCAGCCCCATATCGAGCACGCGGCCATCGCCCTCGAGTCTCAACTCGAGCCTGCACGAGCCCGTGCCGTCGTGCACGAGCTCGGTAGCGGTGGGATGCCTAAACGAGGCGCCGCTCGTCAAAAGCTGCAGCGCCTCTATAAGGTTGGTCTTTCCCGCCGCGTTGGGTCCCGCAAGCACCGTCACGCCTTCGTCCAGGTCAAGACGGTAGCTATCGAAACTGCGGTAGCGCGCGACGGAAAGGTTGCGGGCAAACATGGTCATGGCGCAGCGCTAGATGCGAACCGGCATGACCAGGTACAGATAGTTGATCTTGTCGTAGGACTTAAAGATACCCGCCTGCGAGTAGCTCTTGAGCTCCAGCGTGATCTCCTTCTCCTTGGATAGGGCATTGAGGCAGCCAAAGATGTAGTGGTAGTTAAAGGCGATGGTGCCCGACTCGCCCTCGGCCTCGACATCGATTGTCTCCTGCGCCAGATCCTGGTCATTGGAGATGGAGGACAGGCCCATCTGGCCGTTCTCGACATCGATCTCGAACTTGACTGCGGGGTTCGCGCTCGCGATGACCGCCACGCGCTTGAGGGCGGCATTAAAAGCCGCCACGTCGATCTTGACGCTCGTCACGCACGAATCGGGGATGAGCTGCTTGTAGTTGGGGTACACGCCCTCGATACGGCGCGACACGTAGGTGGTGTTGCCGGCCTCAAAGACAACCTGGGTGTCGGTGGCGCCGATCATGATGGTCGCCTGGCTGGCCATGATGCTCAGGGCGTCGTTGAAGGCGTCGGCCGGAACGTTGAGCTCAAAGGACCCCTCGAGCGTCGAGGTCTCGACCTGGGTGTCGCATACAGCCAGACGGAAGGAGTCGGTTGCCACCAGGCGCACGGTGTTGTTCTCGACCTTCATGTGCACGCCTCCCAGGATGGGGCGGGCCTTATCAGTCGAAGTGACGCGCCACACGCGGCTGACCATCTCGGACAGGATATCGGTCGGGAGCTCCACCGCACTTTCGATGGCATAGGCGGGGAACTCGGGGAAATCGTTGGCGTCGAGCGTGTTGAGGCGGAAGGAGCTCTTCTCGCATCCGATCAGCACCTGACGCTCCGAGAGCTCAAAGGTAACCGGGGCGTCGGGAAGGGTCTTCGTAATGTTCGAGAGCATCTTGCAGGGAATCACCATCTCGCCCTCTTCTTCGACATGCGCGGCAATGCGATGACGAATCGAGATGGTGTAGTTAGAGGTTTGGAATTCCAAGATGCCGTCCTGCGCCTTAACGAGCACGCCCGACAGGATGGGAAGGGTAGATGCCGAAGCGACGCCTTTCATAACGACGCCAATGGCTTGCGTGAGCGAGCTTTGGCTGACGGTAAACTTCATCTTTTAATACCTTTCTATAGATATAAATATCTTAATAATAGTAATAGCACTGACGAAACTGTTGATTACTCCCAAAAGCGCTGGTCAACCCCAAAAAGAGAATCGACAGCAACCTGTGCGCAACCGACCGTGTTTTCCACGTTCAAAACCTGCGGAAAACTTTTCGTCGCCTTGGGGCGAGTTTTAGACACGTTATGCCCGGCGTTTCGACAAGTTTTCAACAGGTGTCTCTATTTCCCTACGAGCGCAGTGTAATTCTATCTCGCAGCGATTTGAGATCCTCGGTTATGGTGCGGTCTTCCTGAATCATCTTCTGAACCTTTTTATAGCTCGTACTGACGGTTGAGTGGTTGCGGTTGCCAAACTCCGCGCCCACCGCCGTAGTCGTCATCTCGCACATCTCGATGGCCAGATATATGGCGATATGGCGGGCTTTGGCTATGTTGGCGTTGCGGCGCGGGCCGATGAGCTCCTCGTGCGTCACGCCGTACTGCTCTTCAATGACAGACTGGACCGTCTGCACGTTGATCTTTTTGGCCGACGTATCGAAGTACTGACTTGCGATGGCGTCGATGTCGTCGAAACTGAGCTCGCTGCCCTCGCGTTCGCGGTCTCCTGCCTCGCCGGCGCAGCGTTCGCAGAAGCTCTCGAGTTCGCGGATGTTGGTTCCCGAGACTTCTGCCATGTGCTTAAAGTGCTCGTCGGTCAGATGCCCACCATCGCCGCCATAGGCCGCCAGCAGCGAGTCGTCACCCGCCTCGGGTGCGGCGGCTATCGTGTTCTCGTAGTAGCGCTGCAAGATCTTGTATTTCATCTCGTAGCTGGGCTCCGCCACCAAACAGAGCATACCGGCATTAAAACGGCTGGTAAGGCGCTCGTCCATGCTCAGGTCTTTGGGCGCACGGTCGGCTGCGATGACGACTTTTTTGTTGTTGCGGATAAACTCGTCCATGAGCTGGAAGAAGTAGTCCACGCTCGCGCGCTTGCCGATGATGTTTTGAATGTCGTCGATGATGAGCACGTCCACGTCGTGGTATGCCTGCATGATGGGGGCGTTGCTCTTCTTTTGGCGGTCGAACTCCGTCATCAGGTCATCGAGGTACGCCTGTGAGTTGGCGTACTTTACCTTGATCTCGGGCGACTTTTCGGCGAGCTCGTTTTTGATGGCGAGCAGCAGATGGGTCTTGCCCAGCCCCGATTTGCCATAGATGAACAGGGATGTGCATGTGCCGCGTTCGTCCGCGAGCGCGGCAAACTTGAGGGCTGAGCGATAGGCATGGCTGTTTTCTGGGCCGTAGACAAAGTTTTCGAAGGTGAATTTCGAGTTGGCCGCGAGCGGCGCGCCGTCGGTGTTCTGCTCGATCGGTGCCGCAGCTGCGGGGACGCTCATGGGCGATGTGGAGGCTGGTTTTGCACTCTTTGCAGGCGCCTCGCCTTTCATCTGGTTCATCATGCGGCGGAAATCGTCGGCCGAAAGCGTGTTTTTGATTGCGATGCCCGAATTCTCGCCCGGTGTTGCGTCGTGCGCGATAGGCATGTGTGTGGCAGCGGACATGGGGGCCGCCGGCGTCGAGACGGTGGGCATGGTTTCACGGGAAACATCGCCGATTTGATGCTCGGGAGCCGACACTGTGGTGGTAGCTGGCGCCGCCGGGGGAACGACGGGTGCCGCGGGTGCGGCGTTATCTGCCGCGGAGCCCTGTGGTGCCACGATGTTGAGCGCAATCGGTGCAAAGGCGATCTCTTCCAGGTACGCCTCGATGGTCGGCTGATGCTTTTTGAGCTGAGCGATGGCAAATCGTGAGGGGGCCTCAATCGTCAAGGTGTCCTCGGTCAGGCTCACAGCACGCGATTGCCCCAGCATGTTGATGAGGCGCGCATCTTGGCCGTCGCGCTGACAAAAGGCGATGGCATCCCCCAGGATGATGCTTGCTTCCTCGTCCACTGTCTCTCCCGTTCCTTAATCTTGGGCCCGCACGCGAGCGCTTCCGATTTCGGTCAGATGGTATTTCTGCCCATGTTTGACTATCAAGCCCGTCTGCGCCAAATCGTTGAGCGTGCGCGACCAGGTGGGTGCAGAGTTTCCAAACGCCCGCGCCAAGTCCGTCGCGCCGCACTCTTGATGTTGGGCCAGATACCCTAATGCAGCGTTGCCGCGTTCGCTTATAAACACGTCCGACTGCGGTTGTGCGTATTGATTCGCCGCATTAGGATACATCATTTGAGCTGCTGGTTGTTGAGAACTCTGCATGGGCGGCATCTGCTGTTGAAAACTTTGCGGCCACTGTTGGTAAGGCTGCGGCGGCATCTGCTGAGTCCAGGGGTTGAGGTTTCCCTGCGGCATCTGCTGATACGGCTGCTGGTACGGCTGAGGATACTGCTGTGGATACGGCTGGGCATATCCCTGCTGCGGCATATATTGGGGAGGATACCCTTGTGGGTACGGTTGGTAGCCCATTTGCGCGACGTTTGGCATGGCCGCCGTCTGCTGCACGGCGCCTGTGTCCGGATCTGCCGAGCCTATCCCCTCCGGCATGTTTTGCACTGGGTTGCCCAGCGGTGTCTGGGGGTCTTGCATGGGAAAACTTCCAGGCTGCTGCATCTGCTGCGCCACGGGCTGCTGTGCAAACGTGCTGGATAGGGGATACGCCGGCTGCTCCGTCTCGGGGCGCACGGCGGCCCCTCGCCCTCCGGCGCGCTCGATTTCCTGTACGCGCTTGGGATTCAGGCTTACCGTGACCACGGTGCCGTTGCCCATGTTGTCCTCGATGGATACAGCGCCGCCGGCGTTTTCCAGGTACTCCTGCACCATGGGAAACCCGGCTCCGGTTCCGCGGATGTATCGTTTCATGTTGCTGTTTGCGCTGGTAACGCCAAAGTCGAACGCGCGCTCCTTGTCGTCGATCCCCGGTCCCTGGTCTGCGAATCGGATGGTGTCGCCGCCGTCTAGGATCGAGATGATGGGCTCTGCAAAGTGGGCGTGGATAAAGTTTTCGACAATCTCGCGGATAACCATGAGCGAGATGTGCCCGCCCTGTTCTTTCATGCACTGGTAGACGGTGTTGGTTGTCTCTTCCAGATAGGTGCGCACGTCCTTAGGTTCGATGACGATGACGCGCGGCGTCGACAGCATGTCGTCATAGACCGCGATGCGTGCGGCATACATGGCAGTCTGCGTTTTCGCAGCGGCCTGCTCTTCCTCGCCACGCTTTTCGCGCACGCCGGTGATGTGCTCGTTGTCGGGTGCCGGGTCTCCGGAATCGACCATGGTGTAAAAGTCGTCAGACATGCCGCTCGCAATCTTTCAAAAGGTTTCGAACAAATAGTAGCTCACCGTGCAATGTTTCTCATCTTTCGACAACTTTTCAAAACCTGTTGAAAACTTTGGAAAACAGGCGAAAAGTTCTCAACATTGCCAACATGACCTGTCGAAAACTCGATGAAATATCGTGAAAAGTTGTAATGCGGCGCAAATTTCGGTTGAGCTTATGGGGGAACCGTGTGAACTACGCAACCTTTTACCTTTGATTTCTTGACATTTGAACATTGATTTCCCTACAATCTTCAAGCTCACGTGTCTATATCTGCGTCCGCGCTCCCGCGGACACTCGAAATGCAGCAGGAGGAACTTAAGATGAAGCGTACGTATCAGCCTAATAAGCGTAAGCGTGCCAAGACCCATGGCTTCCGTGCCCGTATGGCCACCAAGGGTGGTCGTGCCGTGCTCGCCCGTCGCCGCGCCAAGGGCCGCAAGCGTCTCACTGTCTAGCAGCGATACACACATCTCGCATGAAGACTATTAAGTCTCGGCAAGATTTCGAGCATGTGTTCAGTCAGGGGCGTCGTTTCAATCACCCTCTGATTCGAATGACCATATGTGAATCGGTTGGCGAAGGCGACTCCGGAAGGGTCGCCTTCGTTGGTGCTAAACGGCTCGGTTGCGCAGTCGTGCGCAACCGTTCTAAGCGTGTGATGCGCGAGGCCGCCCGCAGCTGCGGATTTCCCGTTGCGGGTTATGACATCATCTTGTTCGCTACTCCCAAGACGAGGATCTCTTCGCCTCAGGAGATGGACAAGGCATTGCGTTCGCTTATGAAACGCGCCGGCGTTGCCGGGGAGGAGCGATGAGCAATCACGTTTTGCGACGTGTTGCCATCGCTCCTATTCGCATATATCAACAGGTTATTTCGCCCTTATTGCCTGACGCCTGCATTTATTACCCAACGTGCTCGCAATATGCCGTTCAGGCGATTGAGAAGTACGGTGTTTTGAGAGGCTGCTGGCTTGCCGTGAGGCGCATCGCTCGCTGCAATCCCCTGCACGTCGGCGGTTATGACCCTGTGCCCTAGCGGGCACTCGCTATCGGAGGAAAACTTACATGTGGGATTGGATCGTTAACATCCTTTTCGAGCTGCTCAAGCTCATCCAGACCTTTGCGGTCGACTGGGGCCTGTCCATCATCATCCTGGTGGTCATCATCCGTCTGCTGCTGACGCCGCTTATGCTCAAGTCGACCAAGTCGACGGCTCGCATGCAGGTGCTGCAGCCTAAGATGCTCGAGATCCAGGAGCGCTATGCCGACGATCCCCAGCGTCAGGCCGAGGAGATGCAGAAGTTCTACAGCGAGAACAAGTTCAACCCCATGGCTGGTTGTCTGCCGCTGTTGATCCAGATGCCTGTCCTGTTCGCCCTGTTTACGCTGCTGCGTAACCTGCCGCAGTACTTTAGCGACGGCACGTTCTCGTTCTTCAACATCCTGCCTGACCTTACCACCACGCCGAGCGCTTCTTTTGCCGATGGCTTTATGGTTGCGCTGCCTGCACTGGTTTGCCTGATTCTGTTCGCTGTCTTGACCCTGATTCCGCAGCTGTATATGTCTCGCAATCAGACCGGTCAGCAGGCCCAGAGCATGCGCATGATGGCCGTCGTCATGACCGTCATGATGCTTTGGATGGGCTGGAGCCTGCCCGTCGGCGTTCTGCTGTACTACGATGTGTCTTCTGCCTGGCAGGTTATCCAGCAGATCTTCGTGACGCAGAAGGTTATCGACAAGGCTAAGGCCGATGAGGAGGAGCGCCTCAAGAACGCTCCGCTGCAGGTCGAGGTTACCCGTCGCGAGAAGAAGCCGCGTCCGCACAAGAAGAAGTAGTGGGATAGTATTCTTATTTAGGTACCTAACTTTTGGAGTTCGTTATGTCTGAAGAGATCGTCGAGGATATGCTTGAGGAGGTTGCCCCGCGGGTCGCGGGCGATTATCCCGAGATTGCACAGCGTTACAAGGCTGGTGAAGAGCTGACCGATGAGGAGCTCGACACCATTGCCGATGTGGCTATTTCCATTCTGCGTTCCATCCTTTCGCACTTCGATGCGGCGAACTCACCCATCGATGAGTATGAGGGTGACGAGGGCGAGTTGATCCTGGACGTAACTGCTCCTGATCTTGCTGTTCTCATTGGCCGTCATGGACGTACCCTCGATGCTCTTCAAGTTATGTTCTCCCTGTTGGTGAGTCGCAAGCTTGGCTTTAGGTATCCGGTCGTCGTCGACGTCGAAGGTTATAAGAGCCGTCGACAGGACAAGGTTGCTTCTATGGCCCAGTCCGCTGCCGAGCGCGCTATTCGCACTCATAAAAGTGTTTCCTTGCCGCCTATGAATGCCTACGAACGTCGACTGGTTCATATTGCCCTTCGTGGTAACGATGCTGTCGACACGCATTCTGAGGGCTCTGACCCCGATCGCCATGTTGTGATTGTTGCTCGATAATCTTCTTGAGTCTATGCTAAGGGGACGTGGTTTCCACGTCCCCTTTTTTTGTCAAAAGTTCTCGATACACTGATTTTTGTCAGAAAGGAGTCGTCTTGTTTGTTTTAACTGATGAGCAGGCAAGCCAAATGCTGGGCCGTCTTATTTCGTATCGCAAAGACTATTCTTTGAAGGTCTCCGACGAGAGCCTTCGTGTCTGTATCAAGCATCTTGATCTTGTTCTGGAGGCCAATAAGACTACTAATCTAACGCGCATCCTGAATGTTGATGATGCAGCCGTCCTTCATATTCTGGACTCACTTGTTTTACTGCCCTATATTGATAAAGCTCCTGAAGGTGCTTTGCTTGATATGGGTACCGGTGCTGGATTTCCAGGTATTCCGTTGACTATTGCAAGTGGGCGAAAGGCTACCTATATCGATTCCGTTGGCAAGAAAGTAGATGCTGTTAACTCCTTTGTTAGTGCGCTTAGACTCAAGCATGCTTATGCCGTTCACGATCGTCTTGAGGAATATGCTCGATCCCATAAGAAGCAATTTGCAGTTGTGACCGCCCGTGCGCTCGCACCATTACCGGTTCTCGTTGAATATGCTTCTCCCTTTCTAAAAGATGGTGGTCTCTTTGTTATTACGAAGGGGAATCCATCTGATGAAGAGTTTCAATCTGGTATTGCTGCTGCAAAGATATGCGGCTTTACCACGCTTATGACGGACGACCTTGATTTGCCGAATGGTCTGGGTCACCGTGAATTTATTATCCTTAAAAAGACTCGTCATGCCTCGGTTTCTCTTCCTCGTGCTAATGGCATGGCAAAAAAGAATCCGCTTGCCTAGATGTTTCACGTGAAACATAATGGATAGTGTCGATTGTTATGTTTCACGTGAAACATAACAATCGATGCCGAATCGGATTGTTTCACGTGAAACATCCTCCATTCAACAGCTTTAAATACACCAGGAGGGACCGTGGGATTTCGCGACGTTAAGCGTTCTAAGAGTGCAAAAGACACGCGTGTCATTGCTATCATCAACCAAAAAGGCGGCGTAGGTAAGTCCACCACGGCTGTAAATCTTGCAGCAGCGTTGGGTGAACTGGGCCGAAAGACGTTAATTGTCGATTTTGACCCGCAGGGTAATAGTACGAGTGGTTTTGGAATCGAAAAAGAAGAACTCGATCACTGCATCTATGATGCATTGCTGAACGATGTTCCGGCGGAATCGCTCGTTCTTGATACAAATTGCAATAAGGTATTTGTAATCCCGGCAACTATCCAGCTTGCGGGTGCGGAAATCGAACTTGTCAGTGCGATTGCCCGTGAGACTCGCTTAAAGGATCTGCTTGAGCCTGTTCAGGATGAGTTTGATTTTATATTCATCGATTGCCCGCCATCGCTTGGTTTGCTGACCATCAATGCGTTAACAGCAGCAGACAGTGTTTTGATTCCTATTCAATGCGAATATTACGCACTCGAAGGTGTCACAAAGCTGCTTGAATCGATGAAGATGGTTAAAACACGCCTTAATAAGAGCCTTGATACTTATGGCGTGCTCATGACTATGTACGATTCGCGTACATCGCTTTCGAACCAGGTTGTGGAAGAGGTTCAATCGTATTTTGGTGACAAGGCATTCAAGACCTTGATTCCACGCACAGTTAAAATTTCAGAAGCACCCTCGTTCGGAGAGCCAGTAATTACCTATGCGCCACAGAACAAGGGCGCAAAGGCGTATATGAACCTTGCTAAAGAGGTGATTAAGCGTGCCTAGTCCTAAGAAGCGCGGCGGCTTGGGTCGTGGTCTCAATGCACTGGTCTCAGAAGCTGAATATGAGACTGGTGGATCTGCAGCGTCAGCATCAAATGCCGTTTCGGAAACTAAGCTTCCAATCGAAGACATCGTTCCGAACCCAAATCAGCCACGAATTCACTTCAACGAGACCGAGCTTCGAGAGTTGAGTGAGTCAATTCAGGAGCATGGCGTTCTTCAGCCGCTTCTTGTGCGCAAGCACGGTAATGGCTATGAGATTATCGCGGGTGAGCGCCGTTATCAGGCTTCGAAACTTGCGGGTCTTGAGGAGCTCCCCGTCATCATTAAAGATGTTGATGATGAGCAGATGCTTGCACTCGCACTGATTGAAAACCTTCAGCGCTCTGACCTTAACCCCGTCGAAGAGGCAAAGGGATATCGACAGCTCATCGATGCGAGCGGTATGACTCAAGAAGCCTTGTCAAAGGCTGTCAGCAAGTCTCGTTCCGCAATCACCAATTCGTTGCGCCTGCTTGATCTTCCAGAGGTAGTTCAGCAGATGATCTTCGAAGGCAAACTGACTGCTGGTCATGCGCGTGCAATTCTTGCGGTTCCGTATGAAGATGCGCGCATTAATCTTGCTGAGAAGGTTGTTGCAGAGGGATTGTCTGTCCGTGCGACAGAAAATCTTGCCCCACTGTTTTCTGCCGGAGAGACGCCTAAAACACCTCGCCCTGCAACGCCTCAGTCTTTTAAGAAGGCTGCACGCGTTCTGCGTCAGGTGTTTAACACGAACGTTCGCGTCAAGAGCTCGCGCGGCAAGAATAAAATCGAGATCGAGTTTAAGGATGAGGAAGAGCTGTCTCGCATTCTTGGCGAGATGATTCAATTTGACCAGGGAGATCAGGATGAAGAATAAAGTTCTGACTGCTCTTGCTTTGGCTGCAACTGTAGCGGTTGGTGCGTTTGCGGGATTTAAGATCGCAACAGATGATGAATTGCGTGGTCGTCTGCTTCGCGGAGCGCAAGATATCGTCGATACGTCCAAAAAGAAAATGGATGTTATGACTGAGGATGTCGCTATGCGTACAGCTCAGGTAACTAAGAATCCCAAGATTAATCAAGATTGGGTTAACCATCAATGGGAAAATGTAGGCTTTTAGGTACCTAACAATTACTAGCCTTTTTTAAGGGGTCCTTGTCTGAACGCCAGAACAAGGACCCCTTATTTCTTTCGAAAAAGTTGTTGAACAATCGCTCGATGCGAATTAGCGATAGATATGAAACAGCCCCGGTTGCAATTAAGCAACCGGGGCTGTTCGATGTTTCACATGAAACGTTTAGGTTGGTCTCCCCTACGCGTTCTTCTGAACCTTGAAGCGCTGCTTGAGTTGGCCGCAAGCAGCGTCGATATCGTTGCCGCGAGAGTTACGGATCGTGGTCTCAATGCCACGGGACTCAAGACGACGCTGAAGGTCTTCAACCTTATGAATCGGTGACGGTTTGAGAGGACTGCCCTCGATATCGTTGAGCTGGATCAGGTTGACGTGGCACAGCGTGCCCTCGCAGAAGTCGCAGAGCGCCTGCATCTCGGGGTTGGTGTCATTGACGCCCTCGATCATGGCGTATTCGTATGTCGGACGGCGGCCGGTCTTTTCGGTGTAGAGCTGAAGGGCCTCGTGAAGGCGCAAAAGCGTGTACTTCTTAACGCCCGGCATGAGCTTATTGCGCGTGGACTGAATGGCAGAGTGCAGCGAGACGGCGAGCGTGAACTGCTCGGGAATGTCGGCAAACTTGCGAATACCAGGAATGACGCCGCTGGTGGAGACAGTGAGATGACGTGCTCCAATACCGATTCCATCGGGGTCATTAAGAATACGCAGTGCCTTGAGGACCTCGTCGTAGTTGGCGAAAGGCTCACCCTGGCCCATGAACACGACGCTCGTCGCGCGCTCACCAAAGTCGTTGGAAACATGCAGTACCTGGTCAACGATCTCTTGAGCGGTCAGTGAGCGCTTGAGGCCGTTCAGACCGGTAGCGCAAAAAGCGCAGCCCATACCACAGCCGGCTTGGGTAGATACGCAGACAGACAGCTTGTTGCGACGAGGCATGCCGACGGTCTCGACGGAGATACCGTCGTGGTACTCGAGTAGGTATTTACGAGAGCCATCCTTAGACACCTGCTTGGCGAGCTCGGTCGGCGTGTCGAAGGCAAATGCCTCCTTCAGCTGCTCGCGGAAGGCCTTGGGAAGGTTGGTCATGTCATCAAACGAACAAACGTTCTTCTCAAAAACCCATTCGATGAGCTGCTTTGCGCGAAAAGCGGGTTGGCCGAGTTCGGCGACAAGTTCGCGAATATCGTTTTGGCTCAAGTCGCGAATGTCTTGAGATTTAGTCCTGGGATTCATGGAAGCCTTTCGATTTTGGGGAAACGTAGAGGGTATCGCTACAATATGGTATCAGCTGCAGGAATTATAGAGGAGGAGTCTGCCCATGCCGGGTAAAAGCCTAGAGAACATGCACGTAGCGGTCTTGGCGGGCGGCCATTCCGCCGAACGCGAGATTTCGCTCAATTCTGGAAAGAATGTCGTGGTGGCACTGAAGGAGGCCGGCTACACCTCGGTGGAGCTGCTCGACACCGCCGCCGATGGCTTTATGGTGACTATGGCGACCGGTGGCTTCGACGTGGCGTTTATCGCCATGCACGGCGCCGGCGGCGAGGATGGCGCCATGCAGGGGGCCATGGAGACGCTGGGTATCCCCTACACGGCGTCAGGCGTGCTCGCCAGCGCATGTGGCGCCGATAA
This sequence comes from uncultured Collinsella sp., assembly GCA_900544225.1. GTDB lineage: Bacteria > Actinomycetota > Coriobacteriia > Coriobacteriales > Coriobacteriaceae > Collinsella. The sequence goes on along the minus strand of UQUD01000033.1, from coordinate 7,305 downwards.
AGAGGTTTCAAAGCTTCTGTATGCCAAGGCGGGCATCCCCATTGCCCCCGGCCTGGCGCTTGAGGCGGGCGACGAGGTCGATATCGATCGTATCGTCGAGATTTGTGGCGAGCGGTGCTTTGTAAAGCCCGCCGTCAACGGCTCCAGCTATGGCATCTCTCTGGTCCATGAGCCCTCCGAGCTACCCGCGGCAATCGCCAAGGCGTTTGAGTACGGCGACAAAGTGCTGGTCGAGAAGTGCATCGAGGGTACCGAGATTACCGTCGGCGTATACGGCGAGGATGACGTGCGCGCCCTGCCGATTGTTGAGATCCGTAAGCCCGAGGACTGCGAGTTCTACGATCTGGACGTGAAGTATGTGGACCCCACGGATATCCATCGCATTCCGGCGCAGATTTCGCCCGAGAACTATGCTCGTGCTCAGGAGCTCGCCTGTGCTGCCCATAAGGCACTCGGCTGCCTGGGTATCTCGCGCAGCGACTTTATCGTGAGCGAGGATGGCCCCGTCATCCTCGAGACCAACACGATTCCCGGCATGACCGATACGTCGCTGTATCCGGATGAGATTCGCCACACCGATGACATGACGTTCCCACAGGTCTGTGACAGTCTGATTCGTATGGGACTTCGTCGAGCGGGCGTTGCATGCTAATCGAGGACGCTGTTTCGTCGGGAACGCCGCAGTTTGTCATCGATTCCTATGCCACGCTTGCCGAGCGTGCCAAAACCCAATCGTTTGGTCTCATCGAGGAAGATGTTATCGTCCTCGATACCGAAACCACGGGTCTTTCGGTGCAGGACAATGAACTGATTGAGATCTCGGCTGCCCGTCTTTCGGGCCGCGAGATCGTCGACCGGTTCGATACCTTCGTGCACCCCAAGCAGCTGATTCCCGCCGAGATTACCGAACTCACGAGCATTACAAACGCCGATGTGGTGGATGCCCCATCGGCCGTCGATGCCGTGGCCGCTCTCGCCGATTTTGTCGGCGGCTGCCCGGTGATTGCGCATAACGCCACCTTCGACCGTTCGTTTATCGAGTCGGTCAAGGGCGGTGTCAACGTCAGCGACATCTGGATCGATTCGCTGGCACTGTCGCGCATCGCACTTCCGCGCTTGGCCTCGCACAAGCTGTCTTTTATGGCCGACTTGTTTGGGTGCGATTCGGTGTCGCATCGCGCGAACGCAGACGTTGATGCCCTGTGCGGTGTGTGGCGCGTGCTGTTGGTTGCGCTTACCGACCTGCCTTCGGGCCTTATGGCGCGCTTGGCGGACATGCACGCGGACGTGCCTTGGTCCTATCGCCCCATTTTTTCTTTTTTGGCCGGCCAGAACCCGGGTTCGATATTTTCGCTCAGCGCCGCTCGTGCTGACGTGCTCAAGGCCGATCGTGCAGACGATCGCGTTGATGCGGACGAGTTGCCGGTCCTTAAGATGCCGAGCCGTGAAGAGATCGAGGCGGATTATGCCCCCGGTGGCCTAGTCAATCGCATGTATCCCACGTACGAGCCGCGCGATGAGCAAATCGCGATGGCGCTCGAGGTCCGTGACGCGCTCGTTACGGGAACGCATCGCGTGATTGAGGCGGGGACGGGCGTCGGCAAATCGATGGCTTACCTGGTGCCTTTTGCCGAGGCCGCACGCCGCAACAACATCACGGTTGGTATCGCGACTAAATCGAATAATCTTGCCGACCAGCTCATGTATCATGAGCTGCCCAAACTTGCCGATCAGCTGGACGGAGGCTTATCGTTTTGCGCCCTCAAGGGCTATGACCACTATCCATGCTTGCGCAAGCTTGAGCGCATGAGCCGTAGCCAAGTCGAAATTACGACTAAGCGTGATCCTGCCGACACGCTTACGGCGGTCGCGGTCATCATGGCGTACGTGTGTCAGTCGGCCGATGGCGACCTCGACTCGCTCGGCATTCGTTGGCGCAGCGTCAACCGTCCCGACTTTACGACGGCCTCGCGCGAGTGCGCCCGTCGCTTATGCCCGTTTTTCCCCGATAAATGCCTGGTCCACGGCGCCCGCCGCCGCGCGGCGCATGCCGATGTGGTGGTCACCAACCATTCCCTGTTGTTCCGCAATGTTGCGGCCGAGGGCAGAATCTTGCCTCCGATTCGCCACTGGGTGATCGATGAGGCCCACTCCATCGAGCGCGAGGCGCGCCGTCAATGGGCGCGCGTGGTGTCGGCGGATGAATCGCGCGTTCTGTTTGAGCGCCTGGGTGGCTCGAGCACCGGTGCGCTGAGCCAGGTTTCCCGCGATTTGGCAACCTCGGAGGGCTCTACGCTCTACCTGGGTCTTACTGCCAAGGCGACGTCGACGGCTGCCCGCGCGAGCATGGCGATTGCCGATGTGTTCGATGGCGTGCGCGAGCTTGGCCGCCGTGCCCGCGGGGGCTATGACAACGCGAATCTGTGGATTGGCCCCGAGCTGCGCGTGTCGGATGACTGGCACGATTTTTTGCAGTCGGCCCATACCGCAATTGATGCGCTGGGCCAGGCGGATAAAAGCGTAGACGCGCTGGTGCAGGCCGTCGCCGCCGATAAGCCCGAGGTCGTCGTCGACCTGGGCGACATTTCGCGCCGTCTGCACGAGTTGGTCGAGAATCTCAAGCTCATCATTGAAGGCACGGATGAGCACTACGTGTACTCGCTGCAGGTTAACCGTCGGCTGCGTGCGGGCGGGGAGTCTATGACCGCCGAGCGCATCGATATCGGCGAGGCCCTGGCGAACGAGTGGTTGCCCGAGGTGCACACGGCCATCTTCGCTTCGGCGACCATGACGGTGTCCAAGAGCTTTGAGCATTTCAACCATGCCGTCGGCCTTGATCGCATCGGTGCGTCGACATCCTCATCGCTGCACCTGGATTCGAGCTATGACTTTGACTCGAATATGGCCGTGGTCGTGGCGGGGGACATTCCCGATCCGCGCGATCGTGAGCGCTATCTGTCGGCGCTCGAGTGCGTGCTGGTCGATGCCCATCTCGCCATGGGTGGATCGGTGCTCACGCTCTTCACTAACAGGCGCGATATGGAGGATCTGTATGCCCGTGTCGAGCCCAAATTGGCGCGAGCGGGTCTGGAACTCAATTGCCAACAGCGTAACTCGTCCCCACGTCGTCTGCGCGATCGGTTTATCAACGAGCCGACTTCATCGCTCTTTGCGCTCAAGGCCTTTTGGGAGGGCTTTGACGCCAGCGGCGAGACACTGCGTTGCGTCATTATCCCCAAGCTGCCGTTCTCGAGCCCCACGGATCCTCTTTCGTGTGAGCGCAACCTGCGCGAGGACCGCGCTTGGGCGCGCTACTCGCTGCCCGAGGCGGTGCTCGAAGTCAAGCAGGCCGCCGGCCGTCTCATCCGCTCGTCGACTGATTGCGGCGTGCTCATCTTGGCAGATCCGCGCTTGGTGACAAAGGGCTACGGCAAGAAGTTCTTGACGTCGCTGCCCACGACTTCCTACCAGCGTATCGAGTCGGCGCAGATCGGTCATTATTTGCAGCTGTGGCGTGCACGCCACGAGCGACGCCGTTAAAGCGGGCAGGTCAGGCTCTTCGCCATATCGCATAGACGCTTTGCCGAGGCGGGGTCATCCAGTATGCGGATGGCTCCGCCCGCTGCGATTACCTGGCAGAACAGCCAGTGCTCTGACCCATAACGCACGGTCACCGTCGCCATGTCTGCCCCGTTTGGCTCAATCGACATGATGCCGGCCCAGTCTAGGCGCTCTGCCATGTCGAGCGGCATGAGGAGTTTTGCGCTCTGCTCCGCTTGGGAAAGGGATTCGTGGAGGGACAAGGACGCGGATGTGTGGCGCTCCACAGAATCGTCGGTAAGGGCAAGGCCTTCGATTTTGTCCATGCGGTAGGAGCGCTGCGCATCAACTTCGACATCCCAGGCAATCAGATATGTTTGGTCGCCATGCGTCGCGATGCGCAGGGGGTCGATGAGACGCTCACGCGGCCGTGTGTCGTCCATCGAACGGTAGATGATGCGGCATCGAACGCCGTCTTGAATCGCGCAGTTCAGCTGTTGCCAGTGCGATCCTCGGGCAACGGTATCGACGACGCGCTGGTTGTAGCCGAGTTTCTCGGGTAGGAGGGCGTGTCGGATACGCTCTGCTGCCCGAGAGTCGATTCCCATCGATTCGAGTTCGTGGTTGAGCACGGCACCTTCGGCGGCACTTAGGCGCAAGGGCAGCACACGCCCCGCATCGCCTGTCAGGATGATGCACTCGCCGTGGCGTTCGCAGATGATGCGTGCGCCCGACTCACGGTCAGCGAGGGTCGAGACGATATCGATAATTTCGTCGAGCGCCGCACCCGTGATATCAAAACGGCTGCAGATATCCCCTCGTGTCATACCGGTCTCACCGGCAGCGTAGAGGGCCTCCATGATGTCAATCGCACGCGAGAGCCTTTGCTCGCTGGTGAGTTTACGCGCGGGCATGCTCGTGCACCGTCCTTTCGATGAGGTGGTTCCACGCCAGTTTAAGTGCATCGGGGGCAACGGGTCTCATGCCGTCCATGGCGTGCTCCATACAAAACGAGGCAGCGGCATTAAGGTCGCGCACGCCGACGGTCCAGGTCCAACCCTCTTCGGTGTGCGTGAGCTCCCCGCGACCGCGCGTTAGGCCGCTGACCATGTCGGCCTGGGCTTGCGGGGCAAACGAAAAGGTCGCCATAACGGGCTTGCAATCGGCAAAATCAAACTCGAAGAACAGGCGATCGTTCAGGTTAAAGTCGGCGGGGATGGAGTAGGCCTTCGAGGGGCGCCATGCGCGAACGATACGGTCGCAGCGAAACGTCCTGATTTCATCGGTGGCGTTGTCGAGTCCGCAAAAATACGCCACACCCTCGTGCTCAAACATGCCGTATACGCAGACGGTGCGCTCTTTTTGCTCCCCGTGCCCGTTTTGATACAAAAAGCGCAGTGCGCAGCGTTCGGCGAAAGCGCTCCACACCGCATCGACGGCGGGTAAGCGACGGGCGGGAGGCTCTTCTGCGGTCGATGCGCCGGTGAGGTAGGCGATCTTGGAGCGTATGTCTGCAAGCGGCGTGGCAAACGCGGCCGAACCGGTCGCAAGGGTCTGGTCGATAGCGTCGAGCAAGATGTCCGCGTCGTCTTCGGTGATGAGGCCGCCGGCCGCAAACGTGTGCTCGCGATCGATGGTCCACGCGCTTTCTTCGGTTTCTTGGGCGCCTGCTGCGCGAACTTCCTTGATCGTGATTCCGCGTTCGAGGAGTTTTTCGCGATCGCGGCGAAACTTGCGCTTGTCCGAGTCGATATTGCCCGACCCATAGCCAAGATCGGAATCCAGGACAATTTGCTCTGTGGTCAATGGCTCGGGAGAGCTGTTGAGGACAAAGAACAGATTGAGGATGCGCTGGGCGGTCTTGTCGAAACCGGGTTCCGGCGCCCCATTTTTATTCGTTACGGTTGTATCGCTTGCCGTCATAGAATCCTCGCATGGGAAGGTGTTTGATGCCATGATTTTAGTCCGATATGGAGATTAGGCTATATCCTTGTCCGCTCGCGGCGTTAAGATGGCCCGAATTCGGTCGTTTGCGCTCGCTCGGGGTATACTTTCGACTATATACGGTTCTAATGTGCATGCATTGGGCCTATTTGTCGGATTATGGATGTGGAGCGCACATGGCGAACACCCAGAACTATATTAACCACCTGCTGCAGAACACCGGCATTACGCCGGCGTGCAGTGAAGAAGAGCGCCTGGCTGCCGAGGATATCGCTCAGATTTTCCGCAACCACGGCTTTGACCCCGAGGTGCAGGAATTTAATGCTCCCGCGCCCAGCAGATTGGCGTTTGCCGTTACCGGTATTCTGGCGTTTGCCGGCGCCCTGCTGATGGGCATCGGTGGCGGTATCGGCTTGGTCGGCACCTTGCTGGCCATTGTCGGCGCCGTGCTCTACGTGCTCGAACGCACGGGGCGTCCCGTGGTTTCGCGCCTGGGAAAGACCGGTGTGAGCCAAAATGTCATCGCCTACCACAAGGCGTCGGGCCCGCTTGCCTCTCCGCGCAATCGCCCGGTTGTCGTTGTCGCGCACTATGACTCCCCGCGCGCCGAACTGCTCGCTCGCGAGCCCTATGCGCCGTACCGAGCGCTGATCGCCAAATTGCTCCCGATTGCCACGATTGCTCCCGCGGCTATTGCCATCCTGCGCATCTTGCCGCTTCCCGGCGCGTTGAAGGTCCTGCTGTGGATTGTCGCGATCCTTGCCTCTCTCGTGGCTCTTGCCAATGCCGCCAATATTATTTCCAATCGTTTTGTTCTTCCCTACACGTCCGGCTCGGTTTGCAACAAGTCGTCTGTTGCCGCCATGTTGGGTGTCATGGATAACGTCGCCCTCTATCAGGGTGAGAACGAGTTCCCTGACGATATTCCGTTTGACACGTATTTTGGCGAGCAGAAGCGTCGCGCCGAGGAGATGGCGCGTGCGGCGGCCGAGTATGCCGCGGCCCAGCAGCAAAACGACTACGGCAACACCATCGAGTACGAAGAGCCTGCCTATACCGAGGATGAGTATGGCCAGCCGGTCGCTCCCGAGGGTGAGCAGGGCGAGGCTTCTGATGAGCAAATCGATGGATTCGAAGGTGCTTCTGCCGACGAGACCCTGATTGGCGTCATCGCACCCGAGCCCCAGGTCCAAGATATTCCGGACGAGGAGCCCGTTGCGGACGAGTCCACTGCCGAGTCGGCAGGCGAGCCTGCCGCGGCTGAGGAGCCCGAGCCCAAGCCCAAGCTTTATCGCAATGCCGCCGGCAACATCCGATTTGGCTCGGATGCCATCCGTGCCCTGGGCATGCTTCCCGAGTCCTGCACGCTCGATTACGAAGAGGGCGAGGAACCGACGTTTGAGCCGGAGCCTGCTCCCGTTGCACAGGAGCCTGCGCCCGCGGCCAATACAGCTGTTGCTCCCGCCGAGCCGGTCACTGCCTCTGTTGCTGCCGCGGAGTCTGACGCAAAGCCCGCGCTCGATTCTGCAGCCGGTCTGGATATCCTGGCGCCTGCCGCTCCGGCACAGGTTGAAGACGAGATCGCCGACGAAGACTACGACGAGTATCCGCAGCGCGTGTCCTATGAGAGCGACACCGATTTCTCGGCCGAGCTTCCCTCGACAACGCCCCATGCCGATATCGCTTCCGCGTTCTCCTCGATTGGTGCCAGCGCTTCTAGCTTCTTTAAGGGCGCCCTCGCGAAGGGCAAGAAGTTCGTCGACGACTTTGAGGAAAAGCGCGCCGCTGCCCGCGAGGCCGCCGAGCGGGAGGCCATCGCCC
>UQUD01000032.1 GCA_900544225.1 uncultured Collinsella sp. | reverse complement strand
GGGAGGCCCTCGATGCCCTGACGGCGCTCGCCACCACCTGCCCCGAGCAGCTGGGCGATGCCTTTGAGGGCGCCGAGACCGCGCTGTTCGACGAGATCTCCTCCACGCTGCGCTATGCCGCCTTCCGCCTGCTGTGCGTGTGGGGTGCCACGAGCGTCGAGCGTTCGCGCGAGGCTTGGCCCATCCTGGACGAGGCCATCCAGTGCTACCACGGCGACCTTGAGTACCGCGACATGCTCGGTTGCCTGTACGAGTTTTGCCAGGGCGAGATCGACGCCGAGGTTGCCGAGAAGCTCGCGCTGCGCCTTAAGTTCGACGCCGAGAACGGCAAGGGCAGTTATCTCAAGGCCCGTTCGAGCGAGATTTGCGAAATGCTTGTTAAACGTTTTGGCCTGGATCTCTCCAAAAAGAAGAAGCGTGCTAGCGTAAAAAAATCTGACGACGCCGAAGACGAGGAGTAACAGATTATGGCGCACGATGTAGTCCTGATTCCCGGTGACGGTATCGGTCCCGAGATTACGCAGGCCATGCGCCGCGTGGTCGAGGCCACCGGTGTCCAGATCAACTGGAATGTCCAGGAGGCCGGCGCCGGCGTCATGGACGAGTTTGGCACGCCGCTGCCCCAGCACGTGCTCGATGCGGTCGCCGAGACCAAGGTTGCCATCAAGGGCCCCATCACCACGCCGGTCGGCACGGGTTTCCGCAGCGTCAACGTGGCCCTGCGCAAGCACTTCGACCTGTACGCCTGCGTGCGACCCTGCCTGTCGCAGCCGGGCGACGGCTCGCGCTTCCGCGACGTCGACCTGGTCATCGTGCGCGAGAACACCGAGGACCTCTACGCCGGCATCGAGTTCGATGAGGGCACTGCCGAGGTCGAGGAGCTTTCGCAGCTCGTCGAGCGCTCGGGTCAAAAGACCTTCGCCGCCGATTCCGCCATTTCAATTAAGCCGATTTCCATCGCCAAGAGCCGCCGCATTGTGGAGTATGCCTTTGAGTATGCCCGCCGCTGCGGCCGCAAAAAGGTGACGGCCGTGCACAAGGCCAACATCATGAAGGCGACCGACGGCCTGTTCCTGCGCGTGGCGCGCGAGGTGGCCGCCAACTATCCCGATATCGAGTTCAACGACAAGATCGTCGACGCCACCTGCATGGGCCTGGTCCAGAACCCCAACGACTTCGATGTCCTGGTGCTGCCCAACTTGTACGGCGACATCGTGAGCGACCTGTGCGCCGGCCTGGTGGGCGGTCTGGGCATGGCCCCCGGCTCCAACATCGGTGCCGACTGCGCAATCTTTGAGGCTACGCATGGCTCCGCGCCCGATATCGCCGGCCAGGATATCGCCAACCCCACGGCCGAGATCCTCTCTGCTGCGATGATGCTCGATCACCTGGGCGAGAACGATGCTGCCAATCGCATTCGTGCCGCCGTATCTGCCACGCTCGACGAGGGCGAGCAGGTTACCGGTGACGTGCGTCGTGCCCAGACCGGCTCCGTCGAGGGCGCCGTGGGCACGCAGGCCTTTGCCGATGCCGTTATCGCGCACCTGGCCTAAGGCATGCACGCTGCAAACGCCTAAATAGTACTTAAGTGTTTGCGTATAACCTAAGAATCAATACGCCCGGCGCTCTGCCGGGCGTATTCTATTGGGGACTATGTTTCCTAACAAGGAGTAACTGATATGGGTCTGATTCAAAAGAAGGACGAGAAGGACGAGATCGACGGCATCCAGATCATCGAGCGCGGCGAAGGCCCCGACGGTGATGAGGACGAGAAGATCGACCTGGTCGCCGGCACGTCTGCCGAACATATTGCCGCCGGCACGACCGCCGAGGAGGAGGACGCTCGCCTGGAGGCAAAGATCGCCGCGGACGCCGCCGACGAGAACCTCATGCCCGAGGAGCAGGATGAGGACAACGACTCCGACGTGGACGACCACGCTTGCAAGCACAAGAAGACGATGATTGCCGCCTTTGTAGTTGCAGTCGTGATCGCTGCCGCGGTCGGCTTCTTTATTGGCAACGGTGGTTTTGGCGGCAAGGGCGTCGGCTCGGCGACCCTGACCGAGGACCAGCTCGATTCGACCGTGGCAAGCTATAGCTATAACGGCAAGAAGAGCGACATCACCGCGCGTGAGGCCATCGAGAGCCAGTACAGTCTCGACACCGTCAAGGACGACGACGGCAACTACACCGCTCCGTCTGCCGACGTTATCCTGTCCTACGTGCGCAACCAGATTCTGCTGGACGCTGCCGAGGACGAGGGCATTACCGTCTCTTCCAAGGAAATGAAGCAGTACGCCGAGGATTCCATCGGCACCTCCGACTACAAGACCATGGCCACGCAGTACGGCGTGTCCAAGGACCAGGCCAAGCAGATCGTCCGCCAGTCCGCGACGCTGCAGAAGCTCTACAAGAAGAAGGTCGGCGACACCTCCGCAAGCATGCCGACCGCCCCGATTGAGCCTGCTGACGGCAACGAGGAGACCGCGAGTAAGGACTACGCCGACTACATCATCAACCTTGCCGGCGATGAGTGGGATAGCTCAAAGGGCACCTGGAAGGACGCCGATAGCACCTATGCCAAGGCCTTTGCCGATGATGCCTTTACGGCCGATAGCGCTACCTATAAGCAGGCCATGACCGCCTACTATACTGCTTATCAGCAGTATTCCTCGCAGGCTTCGAGTGCCAGCTCCAAGTGGACCGAGTATGCTAACGGCCTCTACGCCAAGGCCAACATCAGCATTTACGGCCTGTTTGCGTAAGGTTTGCCTGCACTACTGCGCGCTAACCGATCTACCTGATTGAGCCCGCTAGAACGACACAACGTTCTAGCGGGCTTTTTGCGTTGAGGGCGTGATTGGCGGCTTAATTATGGCTATTCATCTTTAAGTCCAAAAAGGCTATCGGCTTCATCGTCGGATATATATTCCAGTACATCGCCTGGTTGGCAGTCGAGTGCACGGCATATCGCGTCAAGAGTTGAAAAACGTATGGCAGAAACCTTGCCCGTCTTAATGCGTGACATATTGACCTGGGAGATGCCCACACGTTCCGCAAGCTCTTTGGATGAGATCTTGCGTTCGGCGAGCATGCGGTCAAGCCGCAGAATAATCATGGATTCCCCCTAGAGCAACTCGTCATCTTGTTTTTGCAGGATATACCCGTAGCGGAAGATGCTGGCAATCAGGCAAATAATCAGGCCTGCAAAGAGCATAGAGGGCTCGAATAACTGGCCGACGAACGCATCCGTAAAGCTGCCACCAAATCCTGAGAGTATCATTCCCGTGATTACGGCACCAAGAAGCCTCACGGCAACGCCGCCGATAAGAAATAAATGTCCTACTCGACGAAGTGTGTGGTTACATTCAAGGTCAAAGGGCCTGCCTTCCTTTTCAATGTTGAAGAAAAGCCTGCGCACGCTTATCGCGATGGTGAGCGCGAGGCATGTCATCAAGAGGCTCCCTATGGCAGTGTGACCATCGTGTGCGACGAGCATAAGTGGGGTCTGCGCATCGGTGCCGACGATAGCAAGGCACGGCCCTTCGCCGCCTTGAAGTTCTACGGATTGGAGACACGACCCTTGGGAGAGGCCAGGCAATATGAGTAGAAGGTCAATCGCAATGACTGCGAGAAGTCCCAGAGCGAGCGCGGTGGTAATGCAGATTGTGGCCCATTTGCAGATGCGAGCGAGCTTCCTCAGTTTGGCTATCGTCTGTTCGCGGCTGATGGTTTCATTCGATATAGATGCGTTTCGATGGACCATGACCCCTCCAATCGGCGTTTTGGATGATACTTGTATTATATCAGAATTAACGATAAACGATAAATAATTACGTATACTGAGTAAGTAATGATTGAAAACGATTAGCGTGAGCTATTAGCTCATTTTGGATGCCGGAGTTTGGCGTTCGGGGGATGAGGACAAATGTCAAAACTTCCCGTGATCGCGCAAGCGCTCCATCGCGTTTCCCCGATTCATATGGGAAAACAACTGCAAACGATTGCAAGTAACCGGTGAACGGTCGAAAACTACCGTTCACCGATAATCTCAAAACTGGTTCTAACTGGTATTAAGTCAAAAAGACCAATTCACATATCTTCACAATGACCTGCAATTTTTCTTTACGCTATTTTTAGCCGACCTGCGTTGTATTGACACGAATAGAGTTCCGATTTTTTGCCAAAGCGTTTCGAAACGGTTTCAAAACCGCAGGTAGAAGTATTAACGAGCGGTAAACGGTCGATTTATCACCGTGAGCGGTGCAAAAACGTTTTACCGTATGAATCAACGAAAGCGACCTCTTCTGGGGTGATATAGTGACAACAACACGTCACGTGGTTACTACCAGTTTAGAAACCACTGGTCTTCAAAGAACGCTTTCCAAGAAGCTTTAAGGGCGAGCGCCCGCTGGCTTCCGAAAATCATCGGACTCAGATCGTACACACCTTCGGAAGGGAAATTTGAATGGTTGGCTTTATTCTTACCGGTCATGGACAGTTCGCACCCGGCCTTGCAAGCGCCATCGCTATGGTTGCTGGCGACCAGCCTGCTTTTACCGTCGTTCCTTTTGAGGGCGACCAGGCTGCATCCTACGGTGAGGATCTCCGCGCCGCTATTACCGCTATGCGCGAGGAGTGCGATGGCGTGCTCGTCTTTACCGACCTGCTTGGCGGCACCCCGTTCAACCAGTCGATGATGATTGCCCAGGATGTCGATAACGTCGAGGTTCTGACTGGCACCAACCTTCCCATGGTTATTGAGCTTCTGTTCCTCCGCGGCAATGCCACGCTCGCCGAGCTTGGCGAGCAGGCCGTGACCGTTGGCCAGACGGGCGTCACCGCCCAGACGGTCGCATCCGTTGCCGACTCCGAGGAAGAGGATATCTTCGGCGACGAGGACGGCATCTAATGGCCGATTTCGGAGCCAACGTCCTGAGCTCCTCGGTCGCCCTTTTAGGCCTGCTTGTCATCATGGGCTTGATTTACACCATCTGGTCGCAAATCAACATGAAGAAGAAGCAGAAGTACTTCAAGGAGCTGCACACCGAGCTCAAGCCGGGTCAGGAGGTTCTTTTCGCCGGCGGTATCTACGGAACCGTCAAAGGCATCGAAGGCGAGAAGGTCCAGATCAAAGTCCGATCCGGAGCCGTCGTAGATGTTTCGCGTTACGCGATTCAGGAGATTAAGTAACTGTCGTCAGCAAATATCGAAAGGAAGCTGATCAACATGGCAGAACCCAACATTCTTCTTACCCGCATCGATAACCGACTGGTTCATGGTCAGGTTGCCACCCAGTGGAACTCCACTCTGGGCTCCAACCTCATCCTCGTCGCCAACGACGACGTGGCGTCCAACACCATGCGCCAGAACCTCATGAAGATGGCCGCTCCCGCCGGCGTCGCTACGCGTTTCTTCTCCCTGCAGAAGACCATCGACGTCATTGGCAAGGCGAGCCCGCGCCAGAAGATCTTCATCGTGGCCGAAACACCGGAAGACGTGCTTACGCTCGTCAAGGGCGGTGTGCCTATAAAGAAGGTAAACATCGGCAACATGCACATGTCGGAAGGAAAGCGCCAAGTCGCCACCTCCGTCGCAGTTAACGACGAGGATGTCGCTGCGTTTAAAGAGCTGCAGGAATTGGGGGTGGAGTTGGAGATCAGGCGCGTTCCGAGCACGCCTGTTGAGGACACGAGCAAGCTCTTCTCGTAATCCTCGTGATCCACGTTGTCAGGAGTGAAACCCTGACGTTCTGTACGTGATATCCAAAGTGCGTACATTCATTTTGAAAGGAGGAGCAAGATGGAATACTCGATCATCCAGATCGCTCTGGTCTTCGTTGTTACGTTCATCGCGGCAATCGACCAGTTTGACTTCCTCGAGTCTCTCTATCAGCCCATCGTCACCGGCGCCGTCATCGGTCTTATCCTTGGCGACCTCAACACCGGTCTTCTCGTGGGTGGTACCTATCAGCTCATGACGATCGGCAACATGCCGATCGGAGGCGCTCAGCCGCCTAACGCCGTCATCGGCGGCATCATGGCAGCCATTCTCGCTATCGCTACGGGCCTCGAGCCCAACGCGGCAGTCGGCCTTGCCATTCCGTTCGCTCTGCTCGGCCAGCTTGGCGTTACCCTGGTCTTCACGCTTATGTCCCCGCTTATGTCCACGGCCGATAACATGGCTCATAACGCGGACACCAAGGGCATCGAGCGCCTGAACTACTTCGCCATGGCTCTGCTCGGCCTGATCTTCGCTGTCGTCGTCACCCTGTTCTTCATCGCTGGCGCTACCATCGGTCAGACCATCGCTTCCGCCATCCCGACTTGGCTGCAGACCGGTCTCTCCGCTGCAGGCGGCATGATGCGCTTCGTCGGCTTCGCCGTCCTGCTCAAGGTTATGATGAACCGCGATATGTGGGGCTTCTTCCTCATGGGCTTTGGCCTCGCGCTCATCACCGTTGCCAACGATTCGCTGGCAACCCCTGCTCTGCTCATCCTCGCTCTCATCGGCTTCGGCATCGCTTTCTGGGACTTCCAGCAGCAGACCGAGCTGAAGGGTGCAGCTGTTTCTGACGGAGGTGACTTCGAAGATGGCATCTAATGAGTATGTGATCCCGGAGCACTACGAGGATCTCACTCCTGCTCCGCAGCTCGACCAGAAGACCCTCAACAAGATGGCTTGGCGCTCCTGCTTCCTGCAGGCCTCGTTCAACTACGAGCGTATGCAGGCCGCTGGCTGGCTCTACTCCATCATCCCCGGTCTGGAGAAGATCCACACCAACAAGAACGACCTCGCGGCTTCCATGAGCCACAACCTGGAGTTCTTCAACACCCACCCGTTCCTCGTCACCTTTGTTATGGGTATCGTGCTTTCGCTCGAGCAGAACAAGGTTGACATCCCCACGATCCGCGCCGTCCGCGTTGCCGCAATGGGCCCGCTCGGTGGTATCGGTGACGCTCTGTTCTGGCTGACGCTCGTGCCTATCACGGCCGGCATCACCTCCAACATGGCCATCAACGGCAACGCCGCTGCACCGATCATCTTCCTGGTGATCTTCAACGTCGTCCAGTTCGCTCTGCGCTTCTGGCTCATGAACTGGTCCTACAAGCTTGGCACCAGCGCTATTGACGCTCTGACTGCCAACATGCAGGCCTTCACGCGTGCCGCTTCCATCATGGGCGTCTTCGTCGTCGGTTGCCTGGTCGTCACCATGGGTGGCACCCAGATCAACCTCCAGATTCCCAATGGCACCACCCGTGGCCTCTCCGCCAATACCGTGATCGTCTCCGAGAAGGAGGCCGAGAACTTCACCGGTATGGAGGGCATCGATACCGAGACCGCTGAGGCCGGTACCATCGCCATGACCGATGAGGACGGCAACGCCCTCACCGCTTCCGATGCCGACGGCAACGCTGTCGAGTGCGGCGTCACCGATCTGGGCAACGGCATGGAGTCCGTTACCTACGGCACCGTTACCGAGGATCCGGTCAACTTCTCTGTTGCCGACACCCTCAACACCATCGTCCCGAAGCTCGTCCCGCTTATGCTTACGCTGCTGCTTTACTACATGTTCGCTAAGCACAGCTGGACCCCGACCAAGGGCATTCTCCTGCTCTTCGTCCTTGGCATCCTGGGCGCTGGCCCGCTTGGTCTCTGGCCGAGCATCTGGTAAGGCTCTAGCTTGAGGGGTGTGTCCCTACGCGGCTCACACCCCGACCCCTTAAGCCATGTGTATGTTAAAAGCCGCGTGCTCGAAAGAGCGCGCGGCTTTTGTTTTCTTGATGAGTCGGGTGTTGCAGACCGATAATGCTTAACACCTTGGGTAGTTAGCCGAATTCGAGCAAAAGGGAGGATAGGATGGCGATCGGAGCGCGCAAACAGCCCCTTTACGATCAGCTGGTCGATATTCTGACCGAAAAGATTGACCATGAATATCATGCCGGTGACATGATTCCTTCCGAGCGCGAACTTTCGGAGCGCTATGGTCTCTCGCGCACCACGGTGCGCCTGGCTCTGCAGGAGCTGGAGCGTTTAGGACTTGTGGTTCGGCAGCACGGTCGCGGTACCTTTGTGACCGACCGTTCGGCAAAGGCAACCAATCTTATGCAGTCCTACAGCTTTACTGAGCAGATGCGCGCGATGGGTCGCGACCCCGCGACCACGATTCTCGAGTTTTGCGAGATGGAGGCCGATAAGAATCTGGCCGAGCATATGGGATTGCGTATCGGCGATCGCATTTTTAAGCTCAAGCGCCTTCGCTCTGCCGACAACATGCCCATGATGGTCGAACGCAGCTATCTACCGGTTCGTCAATTTATGTCCCTAAAGCGACCGCTGCTGGAGCGTAAGCCGCTTTACGATGTGATTGAGCAAGACTTTCAGCAAAAGATTCGCGTGGCCGAAGAGGAGTTCTATGCAAGCATAGCCCGTCCTACCGATGCCCACCTTTTGGGAATTGTCGAGGGCTCGCCTGTGCTCGATTTGGTCAGGACTACGTATAACGAGTCAAACGAGGTTGTGGAGTATACGCTCTCGGTTGCTCGTGCCGATCAGTTTAAATACAAGGTTTACCACCAGCGTAGCAACTAGTGTTCGCATCGTTTCCATATGGTGATTCTTTGCATTTAACTGGTTACTACCAGATAACCAACCGAAGTGTATAATTGCACGTCAGAGGATTACTTCTAGAGAGAGGTATTAGAAATGTTCGAGAAGAGTGTCGAGGAGCTCACCGAGCTCGGCGCCCAGATCACCACGGCCGAGATTGCTCAGCAGCCCGAGCTTTGGCGTGATACGCTCAACATCTATCGCGAGAACAAGGAGGCCATCGAGGCCTTCCTGGCCGAGGCTCGCGCTATGGGCGAGGGCCGTCTGTCCGTTGTCTTCACCGGTGCTGGTACGTCCGACTACGTTGGCGATACCTGCGCCCCGTACCTGCGTCACGCTGGCAACACTGATCTCTACGACTTTAAGCCCATCGCCACGACCGACATCGTGAGCGCCCCGCGCGACTTCCTGCGCGCCGAGGATCCCACGCTCGTGGTTTCCTTTGCCCGCTCTGGCAACAGCCCCGAGAGCCTTGCCGCTGTTGCCGTTGCCAAGGAGCTCGTCCACAACGTCAAGTTCCTCAACATCACCTGCGCTCCCGAGGGCAAGCTCGCCGTCGAGTCTGCCGATGATCCCAACGCGCTGACGCTGCTCATTCCGCGCGCCAACGACAAGGGCTTCGCCATGACCGGCTCTTATTCCTGCATGACCCTGCTCTCCACCCTTATTTTCGACACTGCCTCTGACGAGCAGAAGGCCGAGTGGGTCGAGACCATCGCCAAGATGGGCGAGGAGGTCATCGCTCGTGAGCCTGAGATCGCCGATTACCTGGCTGGCGACTTCAACCGCGTGACCTACTTGGGCTCTGGCTCCTTCGGTGGCCTTGCCCAGGAGAGCCAGCTCAAGATCCTCGAGCTTGCTCACGGCCTGGTCGCTACTTCCTACGACACCTCCATGGGCTATCGTCACGGACCTAAGTCCTTCGTCGACGATAAGACGCTCGTCTTCGTGTTCGTCAACAACGATGCCTACACCCGTCAGTACGACATCGACATCCTTAACGAGATCGGTGGCGACGATATTGCACAGCACACCGTCGCCGTTCAGCAGGAAGGTGCCACTGTCTATGAGGGTGAGTCTTTCACCTTTAAGGGCTACGAGGCGCTTCCCGAGGGCTACCTTGCTCTGCCGTTCGTGATGTTTGCCCAGGCCATCAGCCTGCTCAACTCCGTGCGCGTGGGCAACACGCCCGATACGCCGAGCCCCACCGGCACGGTCAACCGCGTGGTTAAGGGCGTGACGATTCACCCCTTCACCGCTTAATCGCGTCCCCCTGTAAGGGCGCCCGTCCGCTCATAACGGCGGGCGGGCGCTTTTTGTTTTACGTGAGCTGGGTATAAGCATCACCACAGTCAACTGCTTTAGAAGCAAGGAGTGCATATGAGCACGTACGCAATTAAGGCTGACAAGTTCTTCTTGCCGGCAGGCCCGCAGCTGGGCGGCTATCTTATGGTCGAGGATGGCGTTTTTGGCGCCTGGCAGGCCGACGAGCCCTCTTGCGAGATTAAGGACTACACGGGATCGTGGATCGCACCGGGTATGGTCGATACTCACATCCATGGCTTCTACAACCACTCAACTACCGATAATGATCCCGAGGGCATCGATATCAGCTCGACCGAGCTCGCCCGTCGCGGCACCACCAGCTGGCTGCCCACGACATTCACCGATGGCGTCGAGCAGATCAAGGACGCCTGCGCCGCCATCGCTCAGGCGGACGAGGGTCGCGGCCCCGACTTCTGCGGTGCACGCATTCAGGGCATCTACCTGGAGGGTCCCTTCTTTACTATGAAGCACGTGGGCGCGCAGAACCCCGCTTATCTTATCGATCCCTCCGAGGAGGTCTTCGATCAGTGGCAGGAGGCTGCGGGTGGTCGCATCGTTAAGAGCGCCATGGCGGCCGAGCGCGACGGTGCCGCTGCTTATGCGGCTGCTCTGAACGCCAAGGGTGTGGTGACCAGCATCGGTCACTCCGACGCCACCTACGATGAGTGCATCGCTGCCATCAACGCCGGTGCCAGCTGCTTTACGCATACCTATAACGGCCAGCGCGGGCTGCATCACCGTGAGCCCGGTGTCGTGGGTGCTGCCATGTCCACGCCCGAGACCTACGCCGAGATCATCTGCGACGGCAAGCACGTAAACCCTGCCGCCATCAAGGCACTGCTGCAGGCAAAGGGCTGGCAGCACACGGTGCTCATCACCGACTGCCTGGGTTGTGGCGGCATGCCCGAGGGCAGCTACACCAGTGGCGGCATGGACGTCATCATGAAGGACAACCTGTGCTGGCTCGCCGACGGCAAGAGCATTGCCGGCTCGGTGCTCACGCTTGCCCAGGGCGTCAAGAACATCGTCGACTGGGGCATCGCCAGCGCCGATATCGCCATTCGCATGGCAACCGAGGTGCCGGCACGCTCCGCGCACATCGAGGATAAGTGCGGCAGCATCAT
This sequence comes from uncultured Collinsella sp., assembly GCA_900544225.1. GTDB lineage: Bacteria > Actinomycetota > Coriobacteriia > Coriobacteriales > Coriobacteriaceae > Collinsella. Next base: position 9,235 of record UQUD01000032.1, on the reverse strand, counting down.
GCCGGGTCGCGACGCCGACTTTGTCGTGTTCGACCATGAGCTCACCCTCGTCGAGACGTATGTTGGCGGCCAGAGCGTCGGCAACGCCTTTACTGAGTAACGATAGAAAAAGACGGCGGGCCCGAATCTGCTCGGACCCGCCGTATGAGTTAAACGCTCAAAAGCACCTTCACAGTTACAGCTTGTTAGCGATCTTCTTTGCCGTGCGCTTGACGCCGGCCACAAGACCTCCCGCAGGATGCTCCTTTTCGTATGCTAGACGCTTCTCGCGCTTGGCGTACTCTTCGACGATGATATCGCCATACTCGTCTTCGATCTTGTCGAAGAAGTCGACGGCGCCCTTAATTTCCTCAGCGGTCGGGTGTCCCTTTTGGACACCACCGGTGAGCTTGAACGGCCCCCACGTATCAAAGCCGGGGCAGCCGTAGACACCCATAAAGATGGCCTGCCTCATGCGGCAGATGCCATCGATATCCTTGCCGTACCACTTGTTTTTGCCACCGTAGGTCATAAGGCCAAACACCTTGTCCTGCGGCTGCAGCACGTTCGTGAGCACGCGTGCCATGTCCTTGTCGATCTCGGAGTAATAGATGCCCGTGGCGACACCGATCAGATGATATTCGTGCAGGTTGGGATACTCGTTTTTACCGAGTGACTTCACGTCGAGGGTATCGATCTCGGGGTGTGCCTCGACGATGGCGTCCACGAGCTTTTTCGTATTGCCGTGATGGCGCGAGGCGTAGAGGATGATGGTTCGCATAAGAAGGCCTTTCAGCTGTAATTGCATCAATGTCTGTATGGTACCCCGTTGTATGGCTGGGATACCGGACGCATCGATGAACGTGCGGGTTTGTCCTTTGGTCAGGGCCGAGACGGGTTCTTGCGAGCAAATAGCAGTTGTTCGAAAGGATGGACAATGGAATACGCTCTCTCCAACGATTCGATTTCTATTAAGGTGTCTACGGCTGGCGGCTCGTTTACCTCGATTGAGGCTGGAGGCCGTGAGTATCTGTGGCAGGGCGATCCCGCCGTGTGGTCCGGCCAGGCACCGATTTGCTTCCCAATTTGCGGAGGCTTGCGCGATAACAGCGCCATGACGTTTGCCGGGCATCATGTAAAGCTCGCTCGCCACGGCTTTGCGCGCAAGCAGGAATGGAAGCTGTTGAGCCAAAGCGAGAACGAGCTGGCGATGTGCCTGGCTTCGGAGGATAACGCTGCATTGCTGAGCGATTACCCATATCCGTTTAAGCTTGTCGCTCGTTATGCGCTCGAGGACGCTGCCGTGCGCGTTTCCTACGAGGTCACCAACGAGGGCACCGAGGACATGCCGTTCTTTATTGGCGGTCATCCCGGATTTAGGTGTCCGCTCGATGAGGGCGAGGCCTATACGGACTACGAGCTGCGCTTTGAGAAGGACGAGGCTGCTGAGCTTTGCACTGCCGTCCCCTCGACTGGCTTGATTGACGTGACCAATCGCTCCAAGAACCCCATGGTGGGAAAGACGCTGCCCCTGTCGCACGAGCTCTTCGATTTTGCGGAGACCATCTTTGACGTGCTCGAGAGCCGTCAGGTCACGCTTTCCAAAAAGGGCGAGGACAAGGGCGTCCGCCTGAGCTTTGAGGGCTTCCCATATCTCATTGTGTGGAGCAAGCCCGAGGGCGATTTTGTGGCGGTTGAGCCTTGGGGCGGTCTCTCGACCTGCTCCGATGAGGACGACGTGCTTGAGCATAAGCGCGGCTGCCTTGTCGCCAAGCCCAAGGAGACCGTCGTTCGCTCGTTCACGATTGAGATTCTGTAATTCCGTTTTGTCGACTCGTATCGCGAGGCACAAGGAGCCTGCGAGATAAGGAGCTAAAAATGATCCTCACCGTTACGATGAACCCGTCTGTCGATACGCGCTATCAGCTCGATGAACTCGTCATCGACGACGTCAACCGCGTGACACCCGAAAAGACCGCCGGCGGCAAGGGCCTTAACGTTGCCCGCGTCCTGGGCCAGCTGGGCGACGACGTTGTGGCAACCGGCCTGCTTGGTGGTCATATGGGCGCCTATATGGCCGAGCTCATGGATGCCAACGGCATTAAGAATGATTTTGTGCCCATCAAGGGCGAGACTCGCATCTGTCTCAATATCCTTCATGCTGGCAACCAGACCGAGTTGCTCGAGAGCGGCCCGACGATTGCCCCCGAGGAACTCGATGCCTTTACCGCCAAGTTCGCCGAGCTTGCGAGCAAGGCCGATGTCGTTACCATCTCGGGTTCGCTGCCCCGCGGCGTCGAGGCGGACTACTACGCCAAGATCACGGGCATTGCAGAGAACGCCGGCGCCAAGGTGCTGCTCGATACCTCGGGCGCCTCGCTCGAGGCTGCGCTCAAGTCCGAGGTCAAGCCTGAGCTGGTTAAGCCTAACCTGACCGAAATTAACGGCCTTCTGGGCACGAGCTTTACCACCGACGATGTGGACGAGCTCCGTTCCGCGCTCGCCTCTGACGCCCGCTTCTCCGATATCCCCTGGGTCGTCGTATCCATGGGCGCTGCCGGCTCAGTTGGCTTCCACAATGGCCGTGCGTTCCGCGCCAAGACCCCCGATATCCCCGCCGTTAACGCTACGGGCTCTGGCGATTCGACCATTGCCGGCTTCGCACATGCGATTGCTGCCGGCGCCGACGACGAGACGGTGCTGCGTACCGCCAACACCTGCGGCAAACTCAATGCCATGGATCCCATGACCGGCCATCTGGTCATGGACCGTTGGGACGAGGTCTACAACGGCGTTGTCGTGACCGAGCTGTAAGAGCTTGGGCGTCTGCCCCGGCATCGGTTGCCAGCTCATGTCGACGACAAGTGCAGTAGCATTATGCCGGGGCGCGACGCCGACACTGTCGTGTTCAATCCCGACCTTACCCTGGTCGAGACGCATGTGGGTGGCAACAGCGTCGGTAATGCGTTTGCCGAGTAGCCGCCAAAGAAACGATCCGAGAGGGGATTTAGATGATTTACGGTGCATTGGGCGATATCGAGGAGTACCGTGGAATGCTCAAGGGCCTCGACGTGCTGATCGACTGGCTCGAGGAGAACGATCCGGCGAAGCTCGAGGTCGGCAGCCATTCGATTCTGGGCGACAAGGTCTTTGCGAACGTCATGGCTCCCACGACGCGTCCCGAAGCCGAGGCCCACTACGAGACGCATCAGCGCTATCACGACCTGCAGATCGACGTCGAGGGTCGCGAGGCCTTTAAGGTTGCCACGGGCAGCCTGACGCTGGTTCAGGAGTTTGACGAGAAGGACGACTACGATTTGGTCGATTCCGACGCCTCGATCGCCGGCGATCTTGCTGACGACAAGTTTGCGCTGTTTGTTGCCGGCGAGCCTCACATGCCCACGCTCGAGTTCCCGGGCGATGGCGCGCAGCCGGTCAAGAAGATCTGCTTTAAGCTGCTTGCAGACGCTTACTGGGAGGAGTAACGAGCCGCTCGGCTGAGCTGTTCGTTTTGCGAGCGTTATCCCTTGGAGGAATGCGCTTGGGCCCCGCTGATCGCGGTTCCTTTGGGGATTGCGGTTGGCGGGGCTTTCTGTTTTTGAGTAGGGGGGTTGAGGCCGTTACGATACGTGGATTGGCACGCACGCACTCAAAATCGGCAACAAAAAAGCCGCCCGAAGGCGGCTATCTTGTGCAATGGAGCCAGCGACCGGGCTCGAACCGGTGACCCCCGCTTTACGAGAGCGGTGCTCTACCAACTGAGCTACGCTGGCGGCCATGTGGTGACGCAACTGAGGCGTCAACGGCTGTCTATGATACGGGACATCGCACATCCGCGCAAGGGTTCTGATGGCTTTTCTCACTTTAAATGCACTAATATTAGAGGCGCGATGTCTGCGGCGTCCATCTGGCGCTTGACCAGCTGTTGAGTTGGTGGTCGACGTCCCGCTCGTATGGGTCTCAAACAGAATGGGGCAGCCATGGCTCAACCCAAGATCCTTCTCACGCGTATCGATGACCGTTTCATTTACGGACAAGACGTTGAGCTGTGGAACGAAGCCGTGGGTTCCAACCTTGTCCTAATCGTCAACGATGAGATCGCGGCAGATTCGCGCCAATGGGCACCCATGAGGGTGGCGGCGCCAGAAGGCGTTTGGACGCGGTTTTTCTCGGTGCAAAGGACCATCGACGTCATTCATACCGCAACGCCTCGCCAATTGATTCTGATCATGGTGGCCTCACCCTCCGATGCGCTCGCGCTGGTTAAGGGCGGTGTGCCAATAACCAAGATTAGTATCGGCCATATGCGGGCGGGGGAGGGCAAGCGCTCTGCAACGCCTGCCGTTGCCGTAGGCGATACAGACATCGCCGCCTTCAAAGAGTTGCAAAAGCTCGGTATAGAGCTAGAAATCCGCTATCTCCCCAGTTCCGCCCCCGATCCCATCGGCAATCTGTTCAACTGATCCCTTGGGGACGGAGGAAAACGGATCATTTTGCCTTCGTAGGGGATCTGTGTGGCGCTGTCCGCCAAAACTATGCCGGTTTTCTACGATGAATTGCTTATCGCCGAGCATGCCAAATTTGCAGAGAATAAAACCGCAGGTAAACGAGCTGCTAATTTTTTATAAACCAGCGCGTGGTCGGACATAGTGGGTTCATCGTAGTAATTCGGCATAGTTTTGTTATGTCACCAATTCGGTGGCATCGAAAAGAAGGATTTAGGCATGAAGCAGCGCCCGTCGGCGGTGTGCCGGCGGGCGCTGCTGTGCGATATGTTGTGTTATGGGCTTAGTGCCTCATAAAGTGGTACTCGATCACATTACTGTAGGGATGACCCGGGCCCACAATGCCCTGCGGGAACAGCGGCTGGTGCGGCGTGTCGGGGTACATCTCGGCCTCGAGGGCAAAGCCGGCGCCCCAACCATAGTTGGCATCGTCCTTGGCGTGCTCGTCGCCCAGCCAGTTGCCGGTGTAGAGTTGCACGCCCGGGGCGGTGGTGTAGTAGTCCAGCTCACGACCGGTCCACATCTCCTCGACATGTAGGGCGCGACGCAGGTTGCGGCCGTACTGATAGCCATCGATGCACAGGCAGTGATCGTAGCCACGGGCCTGCTTAATCTGCGGGTCGTCGGCCTCCATGCCGGGTGCGACGGGGCGCAGCTCGCGAAAGTCAAACGGTGTTCCCTCGACCGGAGCGATTTCGCCGGTGGGGATGTTCTGCTCGTTAATGGGCAAGTAGTGGGCAGCGTTGGCGATAAAGAAGTGCTCACAGTCCATGCCGGCGTTATGGCCGGCAAGGTTAAAGTACGTGTGGTTGGTCATGGACACGTAGGTGGCACGGTCGCTCTCGCAACCATACTCGATACGGAAGACACCGGTGCGTGTAACGGTAAACACGGCCGTAAAGGTGCGGTTGCCGGGCAGGCCCAGCTCGCCATCCTTAAGCGAGGTGGTCATGCGCACGGCGTTGTGAGTCTCGTCGAGCTCAACGTCCCATACGCGCTTGTGCAGACCATGCTCAAGATCGCTGTGCAGGTTGTTGACGCCTTCGTTGGCCGGCATGTGCCAGTCCGTGCCGTCGATGGTGATCGTGGCGCCCGCGGTGCGGTTTGCCACGGGGCCGATGGTCGCGCCAAAGCAGGCGGGGTTGTCAGAGTAATCCTCGAGCTTATCGAAGCCCAGTACCACATCGCGCACGTTGCCGGGAATATCGGGCACATCGATACCCAGCACGGTGGCGCCATAGTCCATAATGCGAACGCAGATCTCGGGCCCGTTGAGGGTATAACGATGAACGGAGGTGCCGCACGGCGCGGTGCCGAAAAGCTCGGAAGTGATCATTTGGTTCCTAACATCGAGGTATTTCGGACAAACTGTAGCGCGAACAGGTGAGATTATCACTACACCCCACTAAAGCAGGGGGTATTTTTCTCAAAAAAGTGATGATTGGAGCTGTGCGGGTGTTCATTTTTGACGCGCACGGGTCTGATACAATTTGTTCGTTACTGTTTGAATTGACGCGAGCGTGGAACAGCGAGGACTCATCGTGATTAAGGCAGAGCGACAGGATAAGGTTCGGCAGCTGCTCGAGGAACAGGGAACGGTCTCGGTCAAGGAGATTTCGGATGCACTGGGCGTCTCGGACATGACGATCCGTCGCGACCTTGAGGAACTTGCGAGCCTGGGCGAGATCGAACGCGTGCACGGCGGCGCCCGTAGTGCGCAGGGCCGTCCACACGCTATGTTGCGCCATGAGTATTCTCACAGCGAAAAGCGCACTAAGCATGCCGAGGAAAAGCTGCAGATCGCGCGCCGCGCTGTGGAGCTTATCGAGGAAGGCTCGACCATCTTTTTGGGTACGGGCACCACGGTTGAGCAGATGGTCTCGATGCTGCCGGCGTTTCGCCTGCGCATTGTGACCAATTCGCTCTCGGTGTTTAACCTGCTCGAGGCGCGCGAGGACTGTGACCTGTGCCTCGTGGGTGGTATGTACCGTCGCCGCACCGCCGCTTTTGTGGGGCCAACGGCCGAGGATACCCTGCGTGCGCTGGGCATCGACGCGGCGTTTATCGGTGCCAACGGCATTCTGGATGGCGACGTATCTACGTCCAACATGGACGAGGGCCGTATCCAGCAGCTCGCCTTTAGCAAGGCAGACTCGCGCTACTTGATTGCCGATTCCAGCAAAATTGGTAAGCGCGACTTCTACACCTTCTGCCGCCTGGACAGCTTGGACGCCGTGGTGTGCGAGCCGGGTATCGCTGCCGAGAATCGCGCCGCCATCGAGGAGCACACGCAGGTCATTTGCTAGCTAACGCTGCAGGATTGCCAGCAAACGCTGTGGGAGGACTTTTGCCTCCTGTCATTGTGGGGAATCAGCGCGTCAGCGCTACGCGATATGACGCGCAAATGAGGACTCCACTATCAAATTGTCTCAACCTGTAACAGGTAGGGGTGAAATCGCCAACCAGATGTTACAGATTGAGATTTTTGGCCCGGCCTATTCCGTTTGTCTCGATCTGTAACAGCTAGGACCCAAAAACTTGACTAGGTGTTACAGATCGAGATTTTGTCTACCCAGCCATCGTCTTTATCTCGATCTGTAACAGTTAGACGGCCAAAAGCGAGTCAGATGTTACAGATCTAGATATTTCGAACCGGGTGCCTCCGTTCATCTCAATTTGTAACAATTGGGGCCGAAAATCCCTGCTAGATGTTACAGATTGAGACGAACGGCCTGCTCGGGCCCACCAAAAACAAAAAGGCCGCATGCGAACCCGTGGAGGGATTCTCATGCGGCCGACAGGGGGTATGTGGCGGAAACTAGGCCATGAGCAGGCCGGTCTCCGCGACGTTCTTGTACCAGTACGCGCTCGCCTTGGGATAGCGCTTCTGGGTCTCGAAGTCGATGTAGAACAGGCCGTAACGTTTGTTATAGCCGTTGGTCCAGGAGAACTGGTCCTGCAGCGACCACACAAAGTAACCGTCGACGTTTACGCCGCCGTCGATTGCCTTGAGGACCCATGCGAGATGCTGACGCATGTAGTCGATGCGAGGGGCGTCGTCGATAAAGCCGTCCTCGAAGTCGTCCTTATAGCCCATGCCGTTCTCGGTGATGTAGATCTTCTTGTAGTTGGGGTAATCGTTCTTAATACGCAGCAGCAGGTCGTACAGGCCCTCGGGATAGATGATCCAGTCCCAATCGGTGGTGGGTACGCCTTCGCGCACGCATGCCTCGCCAACGCCCTTGAGGAACCAGCGCGAGGAGCCCTTGTCGCCGGTGCCATTGTGGTTGATGTCGTTTTCGCCTTCGGCGGCACGCAGGAACTGGCACTTGTAGGTGTTGACGCCCAGGCAATCGTTATAGGGGAGCGCGGCGGTCAGCGCGGCGATGTCCTCGTCGCGGACGTCGAGCTCGCCGCCGGCGATATGGGCCAGCTTGGTCGCAGTCTCCATGGTGTCGGCTGCATAGTGGCCGCGGAAGGTGGCGTCGAGCACCCAGCGGTTGTTGATGACGTCGGCCATGCGAGCTGCCTCGCAGTCGGCGGCGCTGTTGGGGTCGAGGGGATACTTGGGCTCCAGGTTCTGGACAATGCCGATCTCGCCCTCAAAGCCGCCCTCATGGAAGGCGACGACAGCCTTGGCATGGGCCACCATCATGTTGTGCATGAGCTGGAAGGCCTTGTCCAGGCGATACTTCTCGCCGTGCGGCCAGTTGCCAACGATAAAGCTGCCCTCGGCAGTTGCAGGGATCTCGTTAAAGGTAAACCAGTGCTTGACCTCGGTGAACTCGGCAAAGCAGAACTTGGCGTACTCGACAAAGGCGTCGATCGTCGTGCGCGTCAGGAAACCCTCATCGCCGTTCTGGTAAAAGGCCTCGGGCGTATCAAAGTGATCGAGCGTGACATAGGGGATAACGCCGGCTTTGTTGCAGGTGGCGAAAAGCTCGTGATAGAAGGCAACGCCTTCGGGGTTAATCTCGCCGGTGCCACTGGGGAAGATACGGCTCCAAGCGATGGAGACACGAATGCCGTTAATGCCGAAGCGCTGGCACAGGTCAATATCGACCGGGTACTTGTTGTAGAAATCGCTTGCGGGGTCGGGGGAGAAGCGACCCTGAGCAGCCAGGAAATCGTCCCAGGGCACTTTGCCCTTGCCGTGCGTGCGGGTCTCGCCCTCAACCTGGTAAGCGGCGGTGGCGCCGCCAAACACAAAGCCGTCGGGGAACTGCATGGGGTTGGTCATGAGTCATCCTTTCTGTGGGATACGAATAGGGAGAGGTGCCCGAACTGGGGATCCGGGCACCAACAGAGGGAGGAACTAGTCGAGGTTCTCGCGGAGCCACTTGATGGCGCCAGCGGGGTCGCGAGTAAGGTCGATATATTCCTTGCCGCGGGGAGCGAGCAGCTTAATGCCCAGACGATCGGTGTCGGCCTTCATGTCGTTGTAGTAGCTACGAACCTGCGGGGCGAGCACGATGACATCGTACTGATCCATGATGGCAGTGTGCTGGCCATAGGCGCCTGCGGAGGAAGCGATGTTCTCTCCGGTCTGCGCGGCACCTTCCTTGATGGCATTGGCAAGCATGGCAGAGGTGCCGGCGCCGGCGCACAGGACGAGGACCTTCAGGCCGTCGACATCCTTCTTGGCGGATGCATCGGCAGCGGGCTCGGGCTGATCGGCGACAGGCTCGCTGCCGGCGGCGGCAGCGGTCGTCTCGACGGAAGCGGTGGTCTGCTCGACAGCGGGCGCAGGG
>UQUD01000031.1 GCA_900544225.1 uncultured Collinsella sp. | reverse complement strand
GGCATGATGATTTGACGTCATCCCCACCTTCCTCCAGGTTATCCCTGGCAGTCTCTCTAGAGTGCCCACCTTAAATGCTGGCTACTAAAGATAGGGGTTGCGCTCGTTGCGGGACTTAACCCAACATCTCACGACACGAGCTGACGACAGCCATGCACCACCTGTATGGGCTCCTCTCGGCCACGGGGTCTCCCCCGCTTCACCCATATGTCAAGCCCTGGTAAGGTTCTTCGCGTTGCTTCGAATTAAGCCACATGCTCCGCTGCTTGTGCGGGCCCCCGTCAATTCCTTTGAGTTTTAGCCTTGCGGCCGTACTCCCCAGGCGGGACGCTTAATGCGTTGGCTGCGGCACGGGGGGATCGTCCCCCCACACCTAGCGTCCATCGTTTACGGCTGGGACTACCAGGGTATCTAATCCTGTTCGCTCCCCCAGCTTTCGCGCCTCAGCGTCGGTCTCGGCCCAGAGGGCCGCCTTCGCCACCGGTGTTCCACCCGATATCTGCGCATTCCACCGCTACACCGGGTGTTCCACCCTCCCCTACCGGACCCAAGCCGCGGAGGTTCCGGGGGCTTCGGGGGGTTGAGCCCCCCGCTTCGACCCCCGGCCTGCCGGGCCGCCTACGCGCGCTTTACGCCCAATGAATCCGGATAACGCTCGCCCCCTACGTATTACCGCGGCTGCTGGCACGTAGTTAGCCGGGGCTTCTTCTGCAGGTACAGTCTTGACTCTTCCCTGCTGAAAGCGGTTTACGACCCGAAGGCCTCCGTCCCGCACGCGGCGTCGCTGCGTCAGGGTTCCCCCCATTGCGCAAGATTCCCCACTGCTGCCTCCCGTAGGAGTCTGGGCCGTGTCTCAGTCCCAATCTGGCCGGTCGGTCTCTCAACCCGGCTACCCGTTGTCGGCACGGTGGGCCGTCACCCCGCCGTCTACCTGATGGGCCGCGGAGCCATCCCCTCCCGTCGGGGCTTTAGCCGGGGTGCCATGCGGCACCCCGGGGTATCCGGTATTACCCGTCCTTTCGGGCGGCTATCCCGGGGGAGGGGGCAGGTTCTCCACGTGTTACTCAGCCGTTCGCCACTCGCTTCCCTCCGGAGAGGGGTGCCGTTCGACTTGCATGTGTTAGGCGCGCCGCCAGCGTTCATCCTGAGCCAGGATCGAACTCTCCGTCCAAAGTAAATGGGCTTCGAGCCCGTCCGGTCCTCTCAGTTCATCGCTGATCGGTTCCGTTCGATTCATATGGTTTTAGTATAGGAAAAGGAATTTCTCGGGGCCGCCTCTCGGCGGCCTTGCGAAAAACAAATCCAAGTTAGACCATTTCAAATGGTTCGATGTCTGCCCGGATGCGACACTGAAGTAAGTGTCCATCCTCGCAGTATCCGGTTCTCAAGGTGCACGCCTGCGCCGGTTCCCGGTTCGACCGGGCCGCGCGGCAAGGAGATATATTGCCAGACCGGAGGGGCCCCGGGGGCGGGAATCTGGGCGCACACATTTCCTACACAACTGTGCCCTCAACTGACGCTTGCCAGTTGATAGCTACCGCTTGCCGAGCACATCTTTATATAGAGTGGCCCCTTTGGCTAGAGCCGATATGCGCCCCTGGCCAAAGCGCAGCCGGCATCTAGCAGCTCATCGCGCTCCTCCACCGAAAAGCCCTCGGCGTACACGCGCACCACCGGTTCGGTCCCGCTGGGACGGATCAGCAGCCAGGTGTCATCCTCAAATGCCAGACGCAAGCCGTCCATATGGCTTACGCTCTGCGGCGCCTTGCCGCATATCGACTTGGGATTCACGCCGGGAAGCAGCGTGCGCAACGTCTCGGCATCCTCGGCCTCAAGGCGCAAATCTCGACGTCCGTAACTCGTCTTGCCAAAGCTCGCCTCGAGCTGATCGATAAGCACGCCCAAGGGCGCGCCGGTCTTGGCCATGAGCTCGCACAAAATCAGGCAGGCAAGGATGCCGTCGCGCTCGGGCATGTGCGCGGCGATACCGATACCACCGGCCTCTTCACCGCCCACGAGAACGCCGCCCTTCTTCATCTCGGCGGCTATATATTTAAAACCGACGGGCTTGATGACCACGCGGCAGCCGAGCGCCTCGGCAATGCGACGCACAAGCGTGGAGCATGAAAGGTTGACGACGACACGTCCCTTCAGATTGCGATACTGGACCAAATCGCCCAAAACGAGCGCCATAATCTGATGTGGATGTATATATCTGCCGCGCTCATCAACCGCGCCGATACGATCGGCGTCGCCATCAGTCACCAGACCGGCGCACGCCCCGTCTTCGACAACTGCGCGCTCACAAGCATCCACCCACGGCTCGACCGGGTCGGGGCAGATATCTCCCCTATCGGTCGTCTCGTCGGCGTGAATCTCATGGACTTCGACGCCAAGCTCTCGAAGCAAGTCGGCAAGATATCCCTGCGCAGCTCCGCCCATGGGGTCAACCACCACACGCATATGCGCGGCGCGAATGGCATCCGCGTCGACAAACGATGCCACCGCTCGCATATAGTCGGGAATGATATCTGCCGTGCGGTATTGCCCCTCAAGCCCCAGCGGCTCGGCGGCCATCGTCTCCTCGAGCTCTTCGATGACATCCTGGTTGGCCGTCGAGCCATCACCCATCCGCAGCTTGAGGCATAGATAGCCCTGCGGATGATGTGAGCCCGTCACCATAAGCGCGCCGCATGCCTCGCCGTCATACGCAGCCGCCCACGTAAGAGCGGGAGTCGGCACCGGTCGAGACACGAGCACGGCATCGAGCCCGTGGGCGGCAATCACGCCCGCCGCGAGCTCGGCGAACTCGCGCGCTTGCGGCCGAGTATCAAATCCTACATATACCGTTTTACCGGGATTCGTCTTTTGCCATAGCCTGCCGATAGCATCAGTGACACGAGCGACGTTGTTGATAGTAAAGTCTCCGTCGACGCGAGCTCGCCAACCGTCAGTTCCAAAGTGAATTATCGCGCACACGCGCAGACACCTCGCAGTGTTTGGATCATGGTACGCATGAGGTATACCCGCAACGGGCATCCGGCAAGCCGCCGGCACGCTCGTTCACCGTTTAGGCAAAAGCGTCGAGGTGCGCACCGCCAACAAAAAAACCGCCCCAGCGGGGGCGGTGATTCGATACTCCCATTTTCGGGTTCTATATATTGAGCGCATCTGCCATAGCGGCTGTCGTAACCGCCGTGGTTCCGCAGCAGCTGCCTACCATTGCGGCGCCCGCCCGCTTCCACTCGACGCATGCGCGAGCGAAGGCTTCGGGGTCCTCATGCCACACGGGACCATCCTGTGTCTGAACCGGATTTCCCGCATTGGGACGCACCGTGACGGGAGTAGTCGCCGATGCAACCATCCTGGGCACCGCCGCGTTCGCGGCCGCAAGCGAACAGCAATTAACACCAACCGAGTTTGCGCCGTGTTTTTCGGCGTACAAAACGGCTGCCTCGATGTTGAGGCCATCGCCCAACAGGTCGCCTTTATCGTCAACGACAAAACTCACCAGGACAGGCATACCGTCGGCGGCATCTCGGGCGCCGGCAAGCATGGGCTGCAAATTACGGATAGACGTCACCGTCTCGATCAGCAGACCGTCAACACCAGCATTGAGCAAGGCGTGCGCTTGTTCGCGCGCAATGCCTCGGATTTCACGATACTCGGCAGAGTCCTCGGCAAACCACTCAATACAAATCGGGCCCATCGAGCCCAGCAGCAGCTGTGGGTGCGCCTGGCGAGCATCGTCGACGGCCCCGCGATTGACCTCCGCCACGGACGGCGCAATCTGGTCGTGCTTGAGGGCATAGCTTGATGCCTGAAAGGTGTTGGTAATGAGCACCTGCGCGCCGGCGGCGACATACAAGCGATGGATACGAGAAACGGTCTGCGGCTCTGCCAGATTCCAAAACGCCGGTGGAATGTCGGCGGCATCGTACTCACTCAACAGAACACTGCCCATGGGGCCCTGCGCCAACAAGGTCTCGCTCGACAAGCGGCGCGTAAGTTCCTCGGCACCAAAGCGGTTGTAATAACTCGTATCCATATATATCCCGCTATTCCTCGACGCTGATTCCCTGCTTTTCGAGATAGGCGAGCCAGCGGTTCATCGTGTCCTCGGATAGAGCATGCTCCATCATGCAGGCCTCGGAATCGGCTCGCTCAAATTCGACACCGAGCTCCTGAACCAAAAACGTGCGGACCAGACGATGGCGATACCAGATAGCCGAGCCGACCTCGCGCCCACGGTCAGTCAGGATAACTTTGCCGTAGTGAGACTGTTCGACAAGTTCAGATGCCTTGAGAGCTGAAACCGCCTTGTTGACCGATGCCTTCGAGACGCCAAGGCGCTGTGCGATATCGACCGACCGCACGCCGCCGGTCTCCCCATCTTCGCTTTCGATGCGAACCATGCACTCCAAGTAGTCTTCGTTCGCCACCGTTAGGTGTAGCTCGCGCGAGCTATTTGTCGTATCCATGAACATCCGTCCCTTCTGCACTCAATGGCTGATTCTACCCCATCCAAGCGTCGCGGTATGCCGTGGCATACCGTGCTACAGTTCTTGTTGCACACGACGACCAAGATTGGAGCGATCTTTATGGAAAACACCACCACGGACCCCGACGTCCTCGAGCGTTTTTTGCGCTATGTCCAGATCAACACGCAGTCCGAGGATGCCAGCTGCGACCAGGTGCCGTCGAGCACCGTACAGTTCGACCTTGCCAACGTGCTTGCCGAAGAACTGCGCGAGCTGGGTGCAACCGATGCCCATGTAACCGAAAACGCCTATGTCTGCGCGCACATTCCCGCTAGCGCCGGTTCCGAGAATAAGCCCGCCCTGGGCCTGATCGCGCACCTCGATACCACCGAGGTCGCGCCGGGCGCCGGCGTAGCGCCGCACATCGTGCACTACGAGGGCGGCGATCTGGTTTGCGGCATCGTCGACGGCAAGCCCGTGTCCATGAGCACCGCCAAACTTCCTGCCCTCAACAACCTGGTGGGTGAGGACCTTGTCTGCACCGACGGAACTACGCTGCTGGGCGCCGACGACAAGGCGGGTGTCGCCGAAATCATGGCGCTTGTCGCACGCATCGCGCAGGATCCATCCCTGCCCCATCCCGCGCTCGGCATTTGCTTCTGCCCGGACGAGGAAATCGGTCACGGTGCCGAGCTGTTGGATATCGAGGCCTTCGGCTGCAAGTACGCTTACACGGTCGACGGCGGTCCGGTTGGCGAGCTTGAGTGGGAGTGCTTCAACGCCGCCGAGGCAACCGTTCGCTTTGAGGGCCAGTCCATTCACCCCGGCGACGCCAAGGGGCGCATGGTCAACGCGGGCAACCTGTTCTGCGACTTCAACGCCCTGCTCCCCTACGAGCAGCGCCCGGAATACACCGAGGGCTACGAGGGCTTCTATCACCTTGAGGGCGTCTCGGCAACGGTCGACCATGCCACGGCGCGCTATATCGTCCGTGATCACGATGCCGCCAAGTTCCAGCAGAAACTCGAGCTGATGAATGCCGCCGCCGCACTGCTCAACCAGCGACTGGGCGAGGAGCGCGTAACGGTCGAGATTAAGCAGCAGTATCGAAATATGGCCGAGATCGTTCGTGACTATCCCGAGCTTATTGATGTTGCCAAGGAAGCCTACCTTGCCTGCGGCGTTGAGCCCCAAGTACTGCCGATTCGCGGCGGCACCGACGGCGCACAGCTGTCGTTCCGCGGCCTGCCCTGCCCCAACCTCTCGACAGGCGGCTACTGTTACCACGGCGTCAACGAGTTTGTCCCGGTCAGCTCGCTCGTCAAGATGACCGACGTCCTGCAGGAGCTCGTCGCCCGTTTCGCATAAGACTGGCTGCATAAGCCCAAAAGACGAATCGCCCCGTCCTCAACAGAGAACGGGGCGATTTTTGGTGCAAGAAAAGTAGTCGGCATCGCAGGTTGAGCCAACGTCAGCGAGCGACGTCCAAGGCGAACAAGTTGGCATGAAAAAGGCAGGGCATTGACCTTCTGGTCATGCCCTGCCTTTTGAATGACAAATTGTCGCCTTGGGCGGCGCGCAGCGTCGAGCCGTTACGCGGGCTGGTAAGCCCGCGTAACTCTAATAGTTGGCTTCGTAGCCGTTGCCGTCACCGGTGGGCTCTTCGTAGTAATCGGAGCCGTCGCTCGAATCGTCGGAATCGTCCGAGCCACCCGACGAGGTCGCGGTGCCATATGCGTAGTCCTCGGACGTATTGTTGTTGAGGTCACCGATCGTGGAGCTGGAGCCGTCTGAAAGGCCCATGGTGTTGGGGCCCTTGGGATCCTCACCAGCGTCGACGCGGGCCATCATTTCCTTAAGCTCGTCTTCGTAAACAAAGACATAGCTCACGCCGTCGATCATAGTGCTGTCGTCGGCGTACGAGGGCAGGTTGGCCGAGTAGATGCCCTCGACATCCATGCCGCGCATGGCGTTGACCGTGGACACGATATCCTGAACGCTCATATCGGTTACGAGCATATCGGACAGCGAATTAACCAGGCCAAAGATCTTCGTGGCATCGAAGTTATTGAGAATCTGGTTGGCAAGGGCGCCAAGCACCTGACGCTGATGGCGCATGCGCGTGTAATCGCCGTCGGCATAGGTGTAGCGGCAGCGGGCATAGGTAAGGGCAGTAGCGCCGTCCATATGCTGCTGACCAGCGGTAATCTTAATATCCAGGTGCTCGGGATCGTCGACGTCGTCGGTCGCGTTGATGTCGATACCGCCAACCGAATCAATAAGCGACTGCATGCCGTCAAAGCTGACCTCGGCATAGTGAGAAATCTGCACGCCGCACAGCTCGTTGACCGCCTGGACCATGGCCTCGGCGCCGCCAACGGTGTGGCAGGCGTTGATCTTCATGGTCTCGCCCTTGTACACGACCTTGGTGTCGCGCGGAACGGAAATGAGCGTCGCCTGCTTTTGCGTGGGGTCGATGCGTGCCAGGATAATCGAGTCGGCACGATACGTATCTTCGCCCGGACGACCGTCGGTACCAAGAAGCAACACGTAGAACGGATCTTTTGCCTCATCGGTATCGACCAGAATCTGGCGCAGGTTGTTGGTAATGACATTGGAGTCACCAAGCTTGCCCATGATAGTGGCAAACCACAGACCTGCAGCGGTCGTGGCGCTCAGCAACACACCGAGCACGGCGATGAGCGCGACACGGCGAACCGTGCGGCCGCGACGGCGCTGACGGGCGCGCTCGGAATAGCGTGCGACATTGTCGCGACTGTAGATCTTGGCCTGCGCACCAGTCGAGGGTCTTCGGGTGTTATCCGCTAGGGGCTTCTTGTTAAACATAGGCAACCTGCATTAGTAGATGACGGGATCGGGAACGGTGGCATGTTCGACATGCGCGCCAAGCGCCTGCAGCTTTTCGACAAACCGCTCGTAGCCACGTTTGATGTGATGGATGGCCGAGACCTCGGTAACGCCATCGGCGATAAGACCGGCAACCACAAGAGCCGCGCCGCCACGCAGGTCGGGTGAGGTGACCTGTGCGCCCGAGAAGCCCTTGACGCCGTGAATCATGGCGTGATGGCTCTCGATACGAATATCGGCACCCATACGTACCAGCTCAGAGGCGAACATGAAGCGGTTCTCGAAGATGTTCTCGGTAATTACGGAGCTTCCGTCGGCAAGGGCCGAAAGCACCATGATCTGCGCCTGCATGTCGGTCGGGAAACCCGGGAACGGAAGCGTCTGGATATCGACCGGCTTGATGCGCTCGGCGCGATTGACGTGGACACCGTTCTCGATACGCTCGCACTCGATGCCCATAAGTTCCATCTTTTTGAGCACCATGCCCAGGTGGATGGGGCAGAAGCCCGTAACATCGACGCCGCGTTCATCGGCCATGAGGGCGCCGGCGACGATAAAGGTGCCGGCCTCGATACGGTCTCCCACCACGCAATGGGTAACGGGATGCAGCTCCTCCACGCCCTCGATGGTCACGACGGGCGTGCCTGCGCCGACGATCTTGGCACCCATCTCGTTGAGCATGTTGGCAAGGTCGACGATCTCGGGCTCGCGGGCAGCGTTGTCGATAACCGTGGTGCCCTGTGCGCGCACGGCAGCCATGATGAGGTTCTCGGTGGCGCCCACGCTCGCGAATTCGAGCGTGACGGTGGTGCCGTGCAGACCCTGGGGAGCACTGGCGTTGATGTAGCCGTGGGCGGTGTCGAACTCGACGCCCAGAGCCTCGAGACCCAAGATATGCATATCGATCTTGCGAGCACCCAGGTTGCAGCCGCCCGGCATGGCGATCTTGGCGCGATGGAAACGACCCAGCAGGGGGCCCATCACAGCCGTGGAGGCGCGCATCTTGGCGACAAGCTCGTAGGGCGCCTCCCAAGAATCGACCTGGGAGGTATCGATCTCGAGCGTGTGCTCGTCGAGAACATCGATCGTAGCGCCCATGCCCTTGAGCACCTTGCCCATCACGTGGACATCGGAAATATCGGGCACGTTCCGCAGCGTCGTCTTGCCCGGCGCCAGAAGCGTTGCCGCCATAAGTTTGAGCGCGGAGTTCTTAGCACCCGAAACAGGCACGGAACCTCCGATGGCGTGGCCACCCTCAACGCGGATAATATCCAAGGTCTACCCTTTCAAAAAGCATGCCCGGGGTGGCTGGGCCATCCCGGGCATGATGTGTTCGCAAATGGTCGAACGCTAAAGCGTTTGACTATTGGGCAAGCTTGAGCTTACACCATGCGATTTCATTATAGAGGTAGGCGCGGCGTGCATCATCCTCCGACAAATTACCCAGCTTCTCTTCAAAACCTTGAATATCAGCTTTAACCTTGTCGGCATCGACGGTCGCCAAATCGCAAGCGCGCTCGGCGAGGACGGTCACGACATCGTCCGCGATCTGGGCGTAGCCGCCGACCACGGCAAACGTGTGGTCGACAGTACCCATAGCCTTATCGGAAACGCGAACGTAACCGCGGTCGATCGTGCAGATTTCGCTGGAGTGAGCAGGTAAAACGCCAAACTCGCCATCCGTAGACGGAATCGACACAAACGCAGCGTCACCCTCATAGGCGAGGCTCACGGGGCACACGATGCGGATACGCATAACCTACTTCTCCCCCATCTTGCGGGCGCGCTCGCGCACGTCCTCAATCGTGGAAGCATAGCGGAATGCCTGCTCGGGCAGGTCATCGGCCTTGCCGTCGACAATCTCGGCGAAGGAGCGGACGGTATCCTCGACGCGGACGTAGACACCGGGGTTGCCGGTGAACTTCTCGGCAACGTGGAAAGACTGCGAGAGGAACTGCTGGATCTTACGAGCACGGTTGACCGTAAGGCGCTGCTCCTCGGACAGCTCGTCCATACCCAGAATGGCGATGATGTCTTGAAGGTCGGAGTACTCCTGCAGGAGCTCCTGGACCTTGACGGCGACACGGTAATGCTCCTCGCCGACGATCGAGGGATCGAGAGCGTCGGAGGAAGATGCGAGCGGGTCGATAGCCGGGAACAGGCCGAGCGACGAAATGCTACGCGAAAGAACCGTGGTGGCGTCGAGGTGCGTAAACGTCGTGGCAGGCGCCGGGTCGGTCAGGTCGTCTGCGGGGACGTAGACAGCCTGGACGGAGGTAATGGAGCCCGTCTTGGTCGAGGTAATGCGCTCCTGGAGGTCGCCCATCTCGGTTGCCAGCGTGGGCTGGTAACCAACGGCGGACGGCATACGGCCCAGCAGTGCGGAAACCTCGGAACCTGCCTGGGAGAAGCGGAAAATGTTGTCGATGAACAGCAGAACGTCCTGGCCGCGATCGCGGAAGTACTCAGCGGTGGTAAGGCCGGCCAGACCGATGCGCAGGCGCGCTCCGGGCGGCTCGTTCATCTGACCATAGACCAAGCAGGTCTTGTCGATAACGCCAGACTCGCTCATCTCGAGATAAAGGTCGGTACCCTCACGGGTGCGCTCGCCGACACCGGTGAACACCGAGGTGCCGCCGTGCTCCTGGGCGAGGTTGTTGATGAGCTCCTGAATCAGAACGGTCTTGCCGACGCCGGCGCCGCCGAACAGACCCGTCTTGCCGCCACGGATATAGGGCTCGAGCAGGTCGACGGCCTTGATGCCGGTCTCGAAGATCTCGGTCTTGGTGGTGAGCTCGTCGAAACGGGGCGCTGCATGGTGGATGGGGTAGAACTCCTCCACCTCGGGCATGGGCTTGCCGTCGACGGGCTTGCCCATAACGTTCCAAATACGGCCAAGCGTCTTGGGGCCAACGGGCATCTTCATGGGCTCACCGGTATCGGTGGCGATGAGGCCGCGCTGCAGGCCGTCGGTCGAGGACATGGCGACCGTGCGGACGACGCCGCCCGGAAGCTGGCTCTCGACCTCGAGGATCGTGCTCAGATGACCGATCGGGGTCTCGGCCTCGACCGTGAGCGCGTTGTAGATCGGGGGCACCGCGCCGTCAAACTTGACGTCGACGACAGGGCCGATGATTCGCACGATGCGACCATCACCGGCAGTCGTCTTCTTGGTGGCTTCCTCGACCGCAAGCTTTACGGTGTTATTAGCCATTACTGTTCCTCCAATGCTGAGGCTCCGCCGACGATCTCGTTAATCTCGGTCGTGATCGAAGCCTGGCGCACGCGACTATACGTGCGGGTAAGGGTCGAGATGATCGCGGTGGCGTTTTCCGTCGCGGAGTGCATGGCCTTGCGGCGTGCACCCTGCTCGGCAGCCGCCGAATCGATCAGGGCCTGGTAGATGACCGTCAGGATATAAGACGGCACAAGCTTGCCGAGAACATGCTCGGGAGAGGGCACGAACTCGAACGTGGACGAGATGCGCTTAGGGGCGTCGGTCTCGTTCTTACGCGGACCGTGGGCCATAGCGATCATCTCGGGGTCGAGCGGCAACAGATGCTCGACGCGAAGCTCCTGATCCACGCGGTTCTTGGCGTGGTGGTAGACAAGCTCGACACGGTCAAGCTCACCGGCACGATACGCATCGCAGATATGAGAGGAGATCATGCGGGCCTGATTGAAATCGGGCTCGGAGGAATTGCCCTCAAAGTGCATGACGACGTTTGCGCGGTCACGGAAATACGTGGCCGGCTTACGCCCGCACGCGATGATCTCGCACTCGATGCCGTCGTTCGCCCAAGAAGCGGCGAGCTTTTCGGCCGTGCGCTCCACCGTCGTATTGAAACCGCCGGCAAGGCCGCGGTCCGAGGCAATAACGACAATCAGGCCATGCTTGACGCTCTCATGCTTCTGCAGCATGGGATCGGTGCCCGAACAGGAGGCGTCGCCGGCGACCGTCAACATGACGTCGGTCAGCGCCTCCTTATAGGGCTCGGCCTGCTTGGAGCGATCGAGAGCACGACGGATCTTGGCCGTAGAGACCATCTCCATCGTGCGCGTGATCTGCTTGGTCGTGGTAACCGAGGAGATTCGCTTCTTAATGTCGCGAAGGTTGGCCATGGGGCTTAGTTCTCCTCTGATCCAGAAACATCCGAATGGTGCTTGGCCATGAACTGCTGCTTGAAGTCGCCGATGACGCGCAAGAGCTCAGCCTTGGTGTCATCATCGATCTTCTTGGCGCGAACCTTGTCAAGCAGCGAGCCAAAGCCATTGTCCATGTACTCGATGAGCTCGGCACGGAAAGGCAGCACGTCGGCGATCTCCAGGTCATCCAGGAAGCCCTCGTTGCCGGCGAACAGCGTAACGATCTGCTCGCCAACCTCAAACGGCTTGTAGCGCGGCTGCTTAAGGAGCTCGGTCATGCGAGCGCCGTGGGTAAGCTGCTTTTGCGTGGCCTCGTCGAGGTCGGAGCCGAACTGCGTAAAGCCCGCGAGCTCCTGGTACGAAGCAAGGTCCAGACGGAGGTTGCCGGCGACCTGCTTCATAGCCTTGGTCTGTGCGTCACCACCGACGCGGGACACGGAGATGCCCACGTCGACTGCCGGGCGCTGGCCCTGGAAGAAGAGCTCGGACTGCAGGTAGATCTGACCATCGGTAATGGAAATGACGTTGGTCGGAATGTAGGCCGAAACGTCGCCGTCCTGGGTCTCGATGATCGGCAGGGCCGTCATGGAGCCGTAACCGTTCTTCTTGGACATCTTGACGGCACGCTCGAGCAGACGAGAGTGCAGGTAGAAGATGTCGCCAGGATAGGCCTCGCGTCCGGGCGGACGATGCAGCGTCAGCGACATCTGACGGTAGGCCACAGCCTGCTTGGACAGGTCGTCGTAGATGACGAGCACGTGGCCGCCGGGGTTGGTCTCGCTGGCGGGCTTGCCGTCCTCGCCGTTGTACATGAAGAACTCGCCGATAGCAGCACCGGCCATAGGCGCGATGTACTGCATAGGGGCGGAATCGGCAGCGGTGGCCGAAACGATGATGGTGTAGTCGAGCGCACCGTGCTGAGCGAGGGTCTCGCGGATGTTGGCAACCGTGGAGGCCTTCTGGCCGATGGCGACATAGATGCAGACCATGCCCTTACCGCGCTGGTTGAGGATGGCGTCGATCGCAATAGCGGTCTTGCCGGTCTTACGGTCGCCGATGATGAGCTCACGCTGACCACGGCCGATAGGCACCATGGAGTCGATGGCCAACAGACCGGTCTGAACCGGCTCGCACACCGGGGTACGGTCGATGACGCCGGGGGCCTTAAACTCGATAGGACGACGGTGCGTGGCGACAATGTCACCCAAACCGTCGATAGGCTGGCCGAGCGGATTGACGACGCGGCCGAGCATGGCACGGCTCACGGGGATATCCATAATGCGGCCAGTGGTGCGGCACTCGTCGCCTTCCTTGATGGAGTCGACGGCACCAAACAGAACGGCGCCGACCTCGTCACGGTCAAGGTTCTGGGCAAGGCCGAAGACGGTCTCACCGGTATCGGAGCTCTTGAACTCCAGAAGCTCGCCTGCCATGGCGCTCTTGAGGCCGGTGACGCGCGCGATGCCGTCGCCTACCTCGTCGACCGTTGAAACCTCATGCGTATCGACCGTCGCGGAGAGGCTCGTGAGCTGCTCCTGCAGTTTCTTGGCGATATCCTGGGCATTGAGGGTTTCGGACATTAGGCTTCACCTCCGTACGAATTAGCAGAGTTTGCGAGGGTCTCCTGCGCGACGCGCAGCTGCGTCTTGACGGAAATGTCACGACGCTCGCCGCGGGCCTCGAGCACCAGGCCGCCCACGATAGACGGGTCGACCTGCTCGATAAGGAATACCTTGCGACCGAAGTCCTGCTCGCATTTCTTAGTGATGGTTTGACGCAGCTCGTCGTCGAGCGGGATCGCCGTGGTGACGGTCACGCCCACTACATCCTCGTCTTCCTCGGCAACATACTTAAAGGCAGCTGCCACCTTGGGAAGAAGGTCGAGCTGGTCGCGCTTGGACATGGTGTCGAGCACGGCGATGATCTCGGGGCTGGCAGAAGCCAGGCGCTCGATCATCTCGAGGTCCTCGAACACATGGTTCTCGGCCTTGGCGGCTTCCAAAAGGGAGCGCGCGTAGGTCTCGAGTACCTTGTCCTGATAGCGGCTAGTCGGCATTCAGGCTACCTGCTTCCTGGATGTAGCGCTCGATGAGCTTCTTCTGCTCGGACTCGTCCTCGAGTGCCTCGCCCACGATCTTGGTGGCGACGGCAACGGACAGGTCGGCGATGGAGCTCGCGGCACCGGCGTAGATGGACTTGCGCTCGTCCTCGACGGTCGTATGGGCCTTGGCGATGATCTCCTCGGCCTCCTTGTGAGCAGCCTCGATGATACGGGCGCGCTCGGACTCGGCGTCCTTACGGGCCTCGAGAACGATGTCGGCAGCCTGACGACGGGCGTCGGTGACGATCGAGTCGGACTCAGCGCGCTTGGCGATGGCCTCCTGCTTGGTCTTCTCGGCCTCGTCGAGGCTCTCCTCGATCTTCTTGCCGCGCTCCTCCATGGTTTTCATGATGCCCGGCAGGGCGACCTTGGCCAGCACGATCCAGATAATCAGGAAGGCGATAAGCGCCGGGATGAACTCCGCCATCTTAGGGATGAGGATGTCCGCACCGGCGGCGCCGTCCTCGGCGAACGCGGAAACCGGCATGAGCAGCGCGGCCGCGGACGCGGAGAGTGCGATCGCGCTCTTCTGGGATGAAAGATTCATACTTGACGCTCCGTGCTATTTAACGATCAGCGCGACAACGAAGCCGATCAGAGCCAGAGCCTCGCCGAAAGCGGAGCCCATGATGAAGACGGTGAACACGCGGCCCTGGACCTCAGGCTGACGGGCCATAGCACCCGTAGCACCCAGAGCAGACAGGCCGATAGCAAGACCAGCGCCGATAACACCGAGACCGTAACCGATAACTCCCACGATTCCTCCTTTGTCGTGCGTGTCTTATTTCACGCAGGATAACCTTTTTATAACTGCCGGGCTCCATGGGTACGGGCGCCGGCGGTTTAACGAATTGCCTTACCTTTAAGGCACGAACGGAAGATTACTCCTCCTCCGCGACCTCCTCTGCCTCAGAGACATACACGGCGGTAAGGACCGTGAAGACGTAAGCCTGGATGGCGCCGACCACAAGCTCGATCGCATAAATCAGGATGAGGATGGCAAGCCAGGCCAGCGAAGGCAGGGCGCCGACGGCGTGGGCCGCGGAAACCTGCTGAAGCAGCGGCTGCATGAACATGCTCGCCATGATGGCGAACGAGCCCATGACCACGTGTCCTGCGAACATGTTGCAGAACAGACGGACGGCGAGCGTGATGAGGCGCAGGAAGGTCGAGAAAAGCTCGACGACCCACACGAGCACGTTCATCGGGAAGCTCACGCCCTGCGGGGCGAGGCTCTTGATGTAGCCGATCACGCCGTGAGCCTTGCATCCGTAGTAGATGAAGTACACGAAGGCGAAGATGGCGAGCGCGGCGGTGGAGCCGATTGCGCCGGTGCCGGGCTTCATTCCCGGGATCAGGCCGATCATGTTGTTGATCAGGATGAACAGGAAAAGCGAGCACAGGAACGGGAAGTGCTTCTTCCAGTTCTCACCCACGACGCCCTTGCCGATATCGTTCTCGACGTACTCGATGATGTACTCGAAACCGTTGACGAAGAAGCCCTTGGGAACCAGGGTCTGCTTCTTCTTGAACACGGCCAGGACGATCAGGAGCACGATCGTGGAGACGATCAGCCAAAACGAGTACTGCGTGATGCCGCAGCTCAGATCGCCCACGACGGGGGTGGAGCTGAACTCGCTGACCAGATGATTAATCTCATCAGGCAGCTTTTCAAAAATTTCCACGACTTACCTTTCGACCTCATGAGGATCTCGCAGCGCCTTGGCGACGCGAACCGTGCAGGCGGCCATAAAGGCCACGAAGCCGATCGCCTCGCCCAAGAGGAACATGCGGAACGCCTCTCCGAACAACGCGAACACGACCAGGGTAAAGACGAGCAGCGCGATCGCCGAGACCGCCAGGCTCACCATGCCCTTGAGCATGTCCGCATTCTGCTTATCGTCAAGAACCGGCTTGAGCGTAAAGACAAAGGGAAGAAAGGCGACCGCGCCCGCGATGGCGCCTGCAACAATAGCGAGCAGATCGGCTATCTGAAACACTGGCGTCCTCACTTTCCTCTTTTAACGCCTCACAGAACAGTTCCCGCCAAACATTGGTGACTATTGTACGAGCCAATCGCTAAAGTACAACCGAAAAAGCATCGGTTAATACGCAGCTGTACGTTTTCTTAAGACCTTCTTTATCCCGTAGCTACGGTAACGCGTTTTTCCGTACCCTGCGGGGCGAAACGTCCGTTAACAGGGGTGAGCGCGGTCGCCTTTTATTTGTCCGCGCGCACCGTTTCTTCGTATTTTCGACGTTAGCCGGTTTGGCCCAGAGACTACAGCGTGCCGTAGATGCGGTCGCCGGCATCGCCCAGGCCGGGGACGATGTAGGCGGCCTCGTTGAGATGGTCGTCGATGGCGCAGGTATAGATATGCACATCGGGATCTTTCTCGGTCAGCGACTTGAGGCCCTCGGGGGCCGCGACGATGCACAGCATGCGGATGTCCTTGACACCGCGCTCGCGCAGATAGCCGATAGCCATCTCGGCAGAACCGCCCGTGGCGAGCATGGGATCGACGACCAGGCAGATACGCTGGTCGATATCCTTGGGCATCTTGCAGTAATACTCATGCGGCTCGTGGGTGACCTCGTCGCGCTCCATGCCAATGTGGCCCACGCGGGCAGAAGGCACCAGGTCGAGGATGCCGTCGACCATGCCAAGGCCCGCGCGCAGAATGGGGACGATGGCGAGCTTCTTGCCGGCAAGCTGCTTGAACGTGGCGGTCGTGATGGGGGTTTCGACCTCGACGTCTTCCATAGGCAGGTCGCGCATGGCCTCGTAGCCGTCAAAAAGCGCGAGCTCGCGCACGAGCTGACGGAACTGGTTGGTGCCGGTCTCCTTGTCGCGCAGGATCGACAGTTTGTGCTGGACGAGCGGGTGATCGACAAGGGTCACACGGGACGTATCGTAGGTGACGGTCATGGGTTGATGCCCCTTTCGTTGCGGCCGGAAGATGGCCTTGCTGACAAGGCGCATGGCGACGTTGTTGCCTCGCGCCGTGCATAAGTTTAACGGTTTGTTGTATCGAGCGCCCCGTCGCAGCCCTATTGAGCGGTGCTGAGCGAACGCCTGACCGCATCGTGCCAACCGTCCAGGTTGTGCTCGCGACGCTCAACGGACATATGGGGATGGAATGTCTTGACGATCTGGGTGTTTTGCTCCAGCTCCTCCAGATCCTCCCAATACCCAACCGCGAGGCCCGCCAGATACGCGGCACCGATCGCCGTTGTCTCCACCGACTCACATTGCAGTACGGGGATATCCAGCAAGTCTGCCTGGAACTGCATGATGAACTCGTTGCGCGAGGCGCCACCATCGACGGACAGGCGCTCGATCGAAAGACCCACGTCCTGCTCCATGGCACGCAGCACGTCATAGCTCTGATAGGCCATGGACTCGCAAGCGGCACGCACGATGGTCGCGCGACTCGAGGCGCCGGTCAGACCGCATACGATGCCGCGGGCGTGCGCGTCCCACCATGGTGCACCCAAGCCCGCAAAAGCGGGGACAAAGTAGCATCCCTCGTTATCGCCGATCGAAGAGGCGAGCTGTGCCGATTCGGATACGTTGGAGATAACGCCCATGTTGTCGCGCAGCCAGTTCATCGTTGAGCCGGCGGCAAAAATAGAGCCCTCGAGCGCATAGCTGACCTTGCCGTTCGCAGCGATACCGATGGTGGAGACCAGGCCATTCTTGGATTCGACGATCTCGTCGCCGGTGTTCATGAGCATAAAGCAGCCCGTGCCATAGGTGTTTTTGGTCTGGCCGGGATGGAAGCAGCAGTGACCGAACAGCGATGCCTGCTGGTCGCCCGCCACACCCATGATGGGCGGCATGTTGGTCATGATGTCGCTCGCGACGCGGCCGTAGTCACCGGCGCTCCAACGGACCTCGGGCATCATGGCACGCGGGATGTCAAAGAGAGCCAGCAGGTCATCGTCCCAGTCCAGCGTATGAATATTGAAGAGCGCCGTGCGGCTGGCATTGGTGTAGTCGGTGGCAAAGGTTTGGCCGCCGGTGAGGTTGTAGATGAGCCAGGTATCGATGGTGCCAAACATGAGGTCGCCCGCCGCCGCGCTCTCGCGTGCGCCGTCAACGTTGTCGAGAATCCACTGCACCTTGGAGGCCGAGAAATACGGGTCGAGCGTGAGTCCCGTGCGGGAGCGAACCAGCCCTTCTGCGCCCTGCTCGACCAGCTCGTCGATCAGAGGTGCGGTGCGACGGCATTGCCACACGATGGCGTTATAGATGGGTTGGCCGCTTATGCGGTCCCACACCACCGTGGTCTCGCGCTGGTTGGAGATACCGATGGCGGCGATGCGATCGGAATGGATGCCGCTCTTAAACTGGACCTCCATCATCACGCCGATCTGGCTGGCAAGCACCTCCGTGGGATCCTGCTCCACCCAGCCGGGGCACGGGAAGCTGGTTTTGACGCTACGACGCGCCTGGGCGACGATGCAGCCGTACTCGTCGACGATAGTCGCGAGTACCGAGGTGGTGCCGCAGTCGAGCGCCATGATGTAGGAACCGCCAAAGCTAAACGAGGCGTCTTCCATACCCAGGCTACCTAGATTCAACGACATCGCTTACACCTTTCTATTGCATCGGGTCGGACAGGACCCGCTCGATCTCCGATGCGGGAAGTGCGCCTTGGCGCAGGATCTGGAGCTCGCCATGCTTAAACGTCACGATGGTCGAAGCATCGCGGCACGGCGTCTCGCCCGCGTCGACGGCCACATCGACCCCCTCCAGAATACGGTCCTCAACGGCGGCAAAGCTTGCCGGCGCGGGCGCGCCGTGCGTGTTGGCGCTGGTGCAGGCAAGCGGACCGCCACAAGTACGGATGAGCGCCTGCACCACGGGCGAGGCCGACGCGCGAAGGGCCACCGTATCGTCGGCGGCGCGCATAAAGGTCGGCACGCAGGGCGCCGCCTTGACCACGATAGTCAGGGCGCCCGGCCAGCATCTTCGAGCAAGCGCGCGGGCCTCTTCCGGAATATCCACGCCGTAGCGGTCGAGGGCCTCGGCATCATCGACCAGCCAGGCGACCGTTTGGGTGAGTTCACGTTGCTTGAGGGTAAAGATGCGACGGTAGCCGGTACCGAGCGCAGGGACTGCGGTGCCGTTGACGGCAGCCTGCGGATCGCGCGGCCACGATGGGAATTCGCTTGTATCTTGGGGCACGGCGTCCGAGAAGGCATTGACTGCCACGGCGACACCATAGACGGTCTCGGTCGGGATCAGGGCCAAGCCACCACAGCTGAGTACCTCGGCCGTACGCTCGACGGCGAGCCGATGCGGCTCGCGCGCTCCCTCGAATACCCGATAGACCGTCTGCATGTGTATGCCAGCCCCTTACGCTCTGGTGAAAGTTTGTTTACTGAGGGGCATTCTCGCACGAAACGTTCAACCTATTTGCCCAGAGCGCATGTTGGTTTGGTGAGCGGCTCTAGTAGTCGGTGAAAGTGAGGGGGTTATTGGACTGCGACGAACTTCTTTGGCCTGCCGGCGTGGCGTTCTTGGGCGGCGTAGCGCTCGATGCTGTCTATCGTTATCATCCGACGGCCGTCGACGAGTTCAACATCGAGCTTTCCGGCTTTGACCAGCGCGGTAATCCGCGGAGCGGAGACTTTGAGGTCCAGCGCTGCGTCTTTAAATGTTCGGCACGCCGCTTCCCGAGCGTCATCGTGGTCGATTTCGACTGAAAGGGCCACGACCTCGGCCGAGCGTTCGTACCCTGCCGGAGTCAAACCGTTGTTGAGGTCGTCGGCCAAAAACGCCATCAGTGCCTCGGTGGCATGGGCAATCGCTTCTTCGCGTGTGTCGCCATCGGCAAAGGCGCCGGGAATCTGCGGGAAGCTGGCGCAGTAACCGTCGTCTTCTTTTATGAGAACGCAGTCATAGGTAAATCGCTGCCTCATTTTCCCTCCAACTACCATCCAGCTTGGCGACGAATACTTGCCCACGTGCCCTTCTTTGGTCGATCACCACCAGAGCCGTTCACGGTGACAACACGGTCACCAGAAACATACTTAGCATGGCTACCGACTTGCGCGACCTTCACGAATCCATCGTGCTTGAGAAGGGCAATGATTTCCCGAAAGGTAGGAGGTTGCATGGGCCGACCTCTTTCAGCCGTCCTAATTATAAATTTATTTATAATTTTTGCTAACCAGTTAATAAATATTACTGGCGCTGTTTGGGCTCGGTGACGATGGCTCGGACGATGCGGGGGCGATCGGTGAGGTCGTGGACGATGCGCACGTCCGAGAGACCAGCCTGGCGGCAGAGCTCGGCGGCGACGTCGAGGGCACCCTCGTAGAGCTCGCAGGCAAACAGGCCGCCGGCGCGCAGCATATAGGGCGCCGCATTGAGCAGGCGGCGGAAGATATCAAGGCCGTCGGCACCGCCCTCGAGCGCCAAATCGGGCTCGAAGTCCTTGACCTCGTGCGGCAGCGAGCGCATGACGTCGGTCGGAATGTAAGGCGGGTTGGAGACGAGCACGTCGAAGGTGCCCCATTCCTCGCGGGGGATAGAGCTCACCAGGTTGGTGAGGCTGAAGGCAACCTCATCTGCCGTGAGACCGAGGGCATCGCGGTTTTTGGTGGCCAGATCGATGGCGCGCGACTCGATATCGGTGGCGGTGCAGGTGACGTGACCGCGGCGCTCCCAGGCAAGGGAGAGCGAGATGCAGCCCGTGCCGCAGCCGACCTCGAGAACGCGGGCAGTGCGGGGCTCGGCTGGGGCAGGCGCAGCGGCATCCTGAGCTGAAGCCGTCTCCTGGTCGGCGCCTTCGAT
>UQUD01000030.1 GCA_900544225.1 uncultured Collinsella sp. | reverse complement strand
ACCCCCGCACCGGCACCCGCTGCCGCACCTGCGGCCGGCGCATGGACCTGCAGCTGTGGCGCCACCAACACCGGCAAGTTCTGCTCCGAGTGCGGCAGCCCCGCACCCGCCCCGGCACCGGCCAAGTGGTTCTGCCCCAACTGCGGTAGCGAAAACGGCGGCAAGTTCTGCAGCAACTGCGGAACACCCAGGCCCTAGCCCCTTTATCTGGTAATTGGCGGGGGTTCCGCCACCCCCGCATTTGCTTCTATGGGTTTCGTTCGATAAAGGAGGACACCATGAAGACAACGTTCAAAAAGTCCGTACTCGCATTCCTGACATGCGTCCTGGCGCTCGCCTTTGCCCTGACGGGCTGCAGCGGCGGCGGCAAGGACCCCAAGGCCAACTTCGTCGGCAGCTGGCAGTACTCGGGTGGAACCTTGGACGGCGAAGAGCTCACCGATGAGTACATGGATATGCTCAAGGAGTGGGGCCTCAACTGTATCCTGATCCTCGACGAAGACGGCACGGGCGTCCTCGACATGTTCCTTGAGGTCGCCGACCTGAAATGGGAGGCCAAGGACGCCACCACCGTAACGATTACCGCCGAAGATGAGTCGCACGACCTGAAGCTCAAGGACGACAAGCTCGTCCTCGAGGTGGAAGGCGACAAGATTATCTTTACGAAGTCCGACAAGGATCTGTCCGGTACGGTGAAGAAGGATCGCGAGAACGCCGAGAAGGAAGAAGAGATCGATGAGGCCGTCGAAGACGACGACGTCCAGAGCATCGAAATCTCCCCCGCCGTCACCGTCGCCGATGACGACCTGTGCACCATCACCATCACCGAGAAGTTCAAGGACGACTGGGGCGACATCGGATTTGTCGTCAACATCACCAACAAGAGCGACAAGGACCTGACCTTCTACGCTCCTTCCGGCAAGACCAACGTCAACGGCACCATGAAGGAACCCTGGTTCTCGGCTCACCTGATGCCCGGCACCAACGCCACCGAGGAATTCACGTTCTCGAGCGGCGAGCTTGACAGCCTTGACGACCTCGTCAATACGACCATCGGCATCGACGCCTACCTGACCGATTCCTACGAGGACGTCGCCTCCTACAGCGCAACCATCGCGTAACGGCACGTAACATCAGCCGCGGGTTGGCGGACACATCCGCGCACACCAGACGGGGCCGCAGGAGTTGATCCTGCGGCCCCGTCGTTTTTATGCCGATACGCAACGAGCGTTAGCGCTCCATGTTGGGAACGATGCTGCCTTCGGTCACCGCATGCACGGCCAGGCGCATGATGTTGTCGTAGCCGGTCTTGCTCAGGATCTCCGAGATGCGGCGCTTGATGGTGCCCTCACTCATAAACAGTTCGGCCGCGATCTCGCGACGGCTCTTGCCCTCGCAGGCGAGGCGCAAAATCGACAGCTCGACATCGTCGAGTGCCGCCGTACCCGAAAAAATGCTCTCGGGCGGCTTGGGAAACGTGCAATAGCCCGCCAGCGTGGAGCGCATCACGGCGAACAGCTCGTCGATACCGACGTTCTTGTACACAAAGCTGTCGACGGCCGCCTCGCGGGCCTGATCGACAAAGGTGATCTCGGGCATGCCGGTCATGATAATGATGCGACACTCGGGCAGTTGCTCCTTGATGCGCGCCGCCGCCACGATGCCGTTTGAATCGTGTTCGGTGCACACGTCCATCAGTATCATGTCAGGGCGCTCCTTGAGCGCGACACCCAAGGCCTCGGAGGCATCGGCGATCGCGGCGACGACGGTCATATCGGGCTGGTCGCCAACGGAGCGCGCCAGGCTCTCGCGCAGAATGGCCTGGTCTTCGACGATCAACACGCGGATCATGAGCTTCTCCTTTGGGACGTGGCGTTGGTGTTAAGCGGAATGGATACCGTAAGCGTAAAGGGTGGGGCGGCATGGACCTCAAGGCTGCCGCCCAGATTCCGTGCGACATGCCTCATACCAGGGATACCCGTTCCCTCGCGATACGATACGGGGGCCGGCGCGCCGTCATTAGAGATGGTCATGCGCGCGATGTCGCATCCGTTCGACTCCTCCTGCCACAGGTGCACATGGACCTGGTGGGCCTGCGCGTGCTTGGTGGCGTTGGTCGAGGCCTCGCGGATAATCTGCAAAAAGGCCGCCGCGACACGCGTGTCCTCAGGCAGCGCACCCTCAACATCGATCTGCACACTCACCAGGCCAAAAGCATGGACGATATCACCCAGCTGCTCTGCAGGCTCGCTGGCACCGCCACTGCGCAAATCGGCGGCGATTGAGCGCAGCAACGGGTCAATCTGCTCGAGCGACTCATCGTCCAGACGCCCCTCCTCCAAATAGCGATGAAGAATGGACAGGCGCTGCCCGATCACATCGTGAACGCGGGCGCGCATACGTAGGTAGGCCGCATTGTCGGCAACTTTTTTGACTTCTTCGATCTGGGCTTGGAGCTCTTGGCCCGCAAGCTCAAGCAGGTGGTTGGCTTGCGCCAAGCGGTCATGAGCATGCGCGTACTCTGTCACATCAAGACCGATAATGCGCTCGAACGAACGGCCCGAAACCATAACACGATCGCACAAAAATAGGCGAATCTCGGCGGGAGAGACCTCGACCACCGCCCGCGCCTCACCAAAACGGTCCAAGTTAATCCGCACACGGTTCCTACTGCTTTCGGGCATTTGCATGCTGAGTTTGCGCAGGTCGTTCCATGTGCCGCTCATGTCGCGTAGATCGGTTGGCATATGAAGTTCCACCAGGTTTTTGCGCATGCAGCGGTTCATGAGCAACGGACGGCCCCTCGGGTCTAGATACAGAATGCCCACGGGAATCACGTTGATGGTTTCAATCGTCGAGAATGCGGTGATATCCTCCTGGCGGTTACGGACGTCCATCAAGAGCGCCGCGATGGAACGGAACAGGAAGAACGCTCCCTCTGCGATAAGGACAACGGTCCACGCCGAGCCCATGGCAAGCACCACCGGCGGTGTAACGGCGACAACAAGCAGCAGCTCGACCAGCATGACGGGGCGACGATAGTGCACCATAAGCACCACGCCATAGGCAAAGATCGCGGCATTGAGCCACAACGCTCCGCCCATTGCCCTGGCGCAAACGTCAAGCGGCGCCACCAGATGCGAGCCAGACGACGCGAACAGGATAAGCGCCGAAATCATCAGATGAAGCACAAGGCTCGCCTCGTAGGCGCAAATCACCTTACGGTTATAGGGCGAGCGGCGCGATGCGATGAGCGGGACGTGGATCGTCTGCAGACACGCAGCCAGGGCAAAGACAACATCGAGCGCAACGATTTGGGGAAGAATGAGCGAAATCTGCATCGTCACTCACCCGCCCTCGGCATCAAGACGATCATGCGCAGCTGGCCGGGCTCGCCCTCAAATCGGTATGCCACGTTGCGCCCTTGCAGAGCGCTTTCGAGCTCTTGCGCAGCGGGCGTCTGCGAAAGATCTTCATCATCGTTGGAAAAAAGCGTGGCACGCAGCTCGACACTGCATCGGTCATGGTCGCCCAAGTGATACATAAGCGCCGGATGGTCGGTGGTGTAGGCAAAAAACGCAAAGTCGTACACGCAGTCGTACAGGGCGCTTACCGTACTGGCGTGCAAAGGGCGCCGTATGGCGATAATCGAGGCGCAATCGATATCGATGGTGCGCAGGTCGCTTGCGAGCTCGTTGGCAATGAGCTGAATGCGGTCGCGATCAAAACCGCTCTCCCCATGCTGTGCCAACGTGAGCGACCCCTTGCGCTTGCAATAGGCGACGAGCATCTTGGCGCGCTGCAGCATGCGGTAACGCTCGTGCGAAGACGCTTCATCGGTCAACGGCGGCAGCGAGCTCAGTAGGTCGTACATCCCTTCGAGCGCGCGGGCAAGCGCTTGGTCCACGTCTTGGACCAGCAAGGTCTCGGCCTCTTGATCTGCCAAATGCGTCTTAAGGTCGTAGTCGGCGGCGAGCAGCTCATTTTGACGCTGCAACTCCATGCGACGATGTGCCAGTTCACGGTTAAGCTCGTTGAGCTCCGACACGTCTTGGGCAAGCAGCGCCAATCCACCCAGCAGCGGAAAGGCGCGATACATTACATCGGGATCGGACGCCACGGCAAAGGCATGAGCGCGCCCGTGCTCCTGGGTCCGCAACTCCTCGCGCACGCCTACCGGCATTGGCTTTGACACTGGCGTGGCATAGGCCTCCTGCAAGTCGCGCGTTAGAACTTTGAGGTCGAACGGCAAGGTGTCGAAGATGCCAGCTATGTCGTGATACGACGGAATGACACCGCAATCGAGACAGATTTCCATCGCCACCACGCACAGGACGCAATAGACGAGCGAAAAGTTGAGCCTCCATGCCCAGGGCACGCGCAACGCATATGAGATGGCAAAGAATGCGCCACCCAGCAGTACGAGCGCCGCCGTGCCCGAGAAACGCTGGATGCGAAAGGACGAGGACCGACCAATCAGGATAAAAAAGGCCACGAAGTCAAAGGCCGTCCACACGAGGACGGCGAAATAACCCCAGCCGTACGTGTAATCGTTGCTCCAGGTGTCGCTTGTACGGTCAAAGCGGAAGACCTGCTGGTGAAAATCGTTGGTGAGCACAAATCCGATAAGCAGGATGGCCACAATCCACAGTGCAGCGCAGTAGCGGCGACCCAAGCGGTGTTGCTCCAGGCCCGCGAGGCGCAGACCACACAACTGGTAGAGCAGTGGAATGAGCGTCATGGGCACGTAGTACAGGTACCACAGCACGGTGGCATAGAACGGCGTGAACGACTTGTACTTGAGAATGACTTCGATCATCCACAGGGCGCAGATGGTGGCGATGGCAACAAGACGGCGGCGCAACACATAGTCCAAACAGCGCAGATAGACCGATACGCCCCAGATCGAAAATACAATTGCGGCGACAAGCAACGGGAGAGAGCTCGAATGGACGAGCGCATCCACGACCTCTTTGGACACCTCGCTATAGGCGGGCACGGCGTTAGAAAGTTTGAGGTCGAAGGCGAACAGCGCCGGCAAGACTGCCAAAAGTATGAGGAACAGCGCGGTGATGGCGCCGGCGATAGCGAAGACGCGGTGACGGTACACCTGATGTGTTATGCCAACAAGGAATCGCGGCATGGCGAAGAGCCTGCCGCCCCTGGGATCCGCCACGGGTGCGGATCGGGCGGCCGCGTGGCCGATATGTCGCTCGCGGGTACCCATAGTGCTTTTAGTGTACCGACAGGCAGGCTCAAAAAGCGAGCCATATGTCCCAAAATCCGCAGACGGCAAGGCGCCCGGCGAACATTACCTGCTCGCCGGGCGCCTTGGTTAGGAGGCTATGAAGTCGAGTGTCTCAGCTTCCTTAGGAAAGGTCCTCACCATTCGTTTCAATGACGTGCTTGTACCAGTCGAAGCTCTTCTTCTTGGAACGCTTGAGGGTGCCGTTGCCGGCGTCGTCGCGATCCACATAGATAAAGCCGTAGCGCTTGGACATCTCACCCGTGCCGGCCGAGACCAGGTCGATCGGGCCCCAGGTAGTGTAGCCCAGCAGGTCAACGCCATCCTCGGTCACCGCGTCGCGCATCGCGGCAATATGCTGGCGCAGGTAGTCGATACGGTAGTCGTCGTTGATGGAGCCATCCTCTTCGACAACATCCTTGGCGCCCAGACCGTTCTCGACCACAAACAGCGGCTTCTGATAACGGTCGTACAGGTCGTTAAGGGTGATGCGGAAGCCCAGCGGATCGATGGACCAGCCCCACTGGCTCTCCTGCAGGTAGGGGTTCTTGGCGCCGGCGAAGGCGTTGCCCTGGGTGCGCTCGACATCGGGGTTATCGGCACCGGCGGAGCAACGGGTGCTGTAATAGCTAAAGCTGATGAAGTCGACGGTGTTGGCGGCCAGAATTTCGCGGTCCTCGTCCGTCATACCCACATCGATGCCTAGACGCTCGAGCTTCTTGACGGCATAGGCCGGGTAGTAGCCACGGCTCTGGACGTCGACGAAGAAATAGTTGCTCTGGTTGTCAAGCTGCGCCTGGCGCACATCGCCCGGACGGCAGCTGTAGGGGTAGTAGCTACCTGCGGCGAGCATGCAGCCGATCTTGACCTCGGGGTCGATCTCGTGGGCAATCTTGGTTGCCCAAGCGCTGGCGACGAGCTCGTTGTGGGCGGCCAGGTACTCGACGGCCTCCTTGTTCTCGCCCTCCTCAAAGACCAGTCCGGCACCCATAAACGGCAGGTGCAAGATCATATTGATCTCGTTGAAGGTAAGCCAGTACTTCACCAGACCCTTGTAGCGGGTGAAGATCGTGGTCGCGAGGTTCTTGTAGAAGTCGATGAGCTTGCGGTTGCGCCAGCCGCCGTACTCCTTGATGAGGTGAATCGGGCAGTCGAAGTGCGTGATGGTCACGAGCGGCTCGATGCCGTGCGCCTGACACTCGCGGAATACATCCTCGTAGAAGGCCAGGCCAGCCTCGTTGGGCTCGGTCTCATCACCGTTGGGGAAGATGCGGGTCCATGCCAGGCTCATGCGGAAGGTCTTAAAGCCCATCTCGGCAAAGAGAGCGATGTCCTCTTTGTAGTGGTGATAGAAATCGATGCCGGTCTGCGCGGGATAGTAATAGCCGTCCTCGAAGTCGAGCATCTTGCGCTGGCCGGAGACCACCGCGTAGCGCTCGGGGCCGTGCGGAGCCACGTCCACGTTGGCCAGGCCGCGGCCGTCCACGTTGTAGGCGCCCTCGCACTGGTTAGCAGCCGTCGCGCCGCCCCACAGGAAGTCATTACGGAAAGCCATGCATCGATCCTTTCATACGCTGCTTGTCGTGGTTTCAGTATCCCCGCAAACGGGGTGCCACCCAACGGCAACGGCGCAGGTCGATACTTCTTTTCGCACACGGTGGCCCGGCGACCGCCCACAGCTGACACTTTTTGATACCTGCCTGCCCCCAACCACCACAAAGGGGACAGGCACCTTTGTGGTGGTTTGGGGCGGTTTGTCTCGATCTGTAACAGGTAGAGACGATTTAGCCCGCTAGATGTTACAGATCGAGACAGAAGATTCTAGTCGCAGGCGATATCGAGGTTCTTGCCGATGAGGCCTACGTAGCCGCCTTCGCCGGCGGGATATTTGACTGAATAGGAAAAAAAGGAAAAAATAGGAAAAAAAGGAAAGGAGACTCATGACTGAAACCATCTTCTCCCCCTCATTTGGAAATCGCCCGTCCTATCTGGTGGGGCGCGGGAGCGTGATTTCGACATTCATCTCCGGCCTTGAGCAGGAGCCGGGCAATCGAGACCGAGCCATGCTCATGCTCGGCCAGCGAGGCAGCGGCAAAACGGTTCTGCTGTGGGAACTTGCCGATCGCGCACGCAAGCTCGGCTTTGTTGTCGCCACGCCCACCGTAGCCTCCGAGGATATGCTCGAGCGCATTGTTGAGAAGATCCAGGAAGCGGGCGAGCCCTACGCCAACAAGCATCGTCTCCCCAAACTTGCGGGCGGCAGCCTGAGCGTCTTCGGCTTCTCAGCCGGCCTTGAGTTCACGCGCGATGTGCAGGAAACCAAAAGCTTCCAGTTCAAGCTCACGCAGCTGGCGCGCAAGCTGACCGAGCAGGGACACGGCATCCTCATCCTCATCGATGAGCTCCAGGCCAATTCACCCGAGATCAGACAGCTCGTCACCGCCTATCAAGAGCTGGTCGGCGAGGGGCTCAACGTCGCGCTCGTCATGGCGGGCCTCCCGGGAGCAGTCTCCGCGACACTCAACGACCGCGTACTGACATTTCTCAACCGCGCACGCAAGGTCACGCTCGAACCGCTTTCAGTTGGAGATGTGGATGCCTACTATCAGCGAGCTTTCGAAGAGCTCGACCTTGATATTCCAGGCGATCTTCGGCTGGACGCCGCTCGCGCAACTCAGGGCTCGCCCTACATGCTGCAGCTCATCGGCTACAACATCGCCAATCGTTGCCAGGCAGGAGAACACGTAACGCCAGAGCAAGTCGACGGAGCAATCGAAGCGTCAAAGGTCGATTTCGAAAACGATGTGTGCGAAACGACACTCGCCGCGCTATCGGACCAAGACGTCGCGTTTCTCGACGCAATGACTGATGACGAAGCCGCCGTGTCTCGCATTTCTGATGTTGCGAAGCGCATGTCAGTCACACCGGACTACGCACAAAAGTATCGCCGGCGCCTCATCGACGCCGGCGTAATCGAACAGGCGCGCCGCGGTTACGTGCGTTTCGCCGTACCATATATGGCTGACTATCTGCGCAGCCAACTCTAGGCAGCCACCACAAAGGGGACAGGCACCTTTGTGGTGGTTGGGGGCGGTTTGTCTCGATCTGTAACAGTTGGGCCGCCAAAACCGGGCTTGGTGTTACAGATTGAGATTGTTCGGTCTGTCCCCTACAGTTTGTCTAAATCTGTAACAGGTAGAGACGATTTAGCCCGCTAGATGTTACAGATTGAGACGGAAGATTCTAGTCGCAGGCGATATCGAGGTTCTTGCCGATGAGGCCTACGTAGCCGCCCTCGGCAGCCTTGGGGCTGTCGGCGTGGCAGAGAACCCACTTGTCTGCCTTCCAGTAGCAGTAGCTGTCACCGGCCGCGGGCATGTCGGCCGCGGCCTCGGGGCGCGGACCATTGGTGCCAGCGGGCAGCGCCACCATCACCTGGAAGCCACCGTCGTCGACCATGCACGGCGTGTAGTGGAGCGTGGTGTTGAAAACCTCGACGACCTTGCCCGCCGGCACGCGGAACGCCTTGACGCACGCGGTATCGAGCTTGCCGTCCTCGATCTCCCAGCGATGTGCCACGAGCAGGATAAAGTCGCGTGCACCCAGGTTGAACTCGCTCGCGCGGTGGTACTCCAAGCAGTTGAGCTGCGTGTTGTGGCCGTTGCACCAGCCGAGCTGGAAGGGACGACCGCCAAACATGAGAAAGCCCAGCTTATCGGCATCCTTGACGCCCTCGAGCTCCGGCGCGCTTGCTACGTACTTGCTGCCCTCGGGGATGGGCGTAGCGGAAAGCGCCTCGAGCACGGGCGACGTAAGCTCGGACGGAACGTTATCCCAAACGTTGCCATAGGACTTGAACTCGGGATCAGAGACAGAGTAGATATGCATGTTCGCTCCTGTTCGTTTGTGTGACAGTATGAACATTCTAGAACAAACTCGTCCTGTTTTGAGCACTCGGTATGAAAAAGCACCCCCGCAAGAGCGGGAGCGCTTCTAGTACAAACACTATTCCTGCGAGGGGCCTTACGCCTGCTGATAGTGCAGGTGCTTCTCGTCGATATCGGCCAGGTCGCGGTCGAGGTAGCGGCGCGCGAGCCAGTTTGCCATGGGAAGGTTCTGGTCCAGGTAGTTACCGCACTCCTCGGGAGCGGCACCGGGGACATCGCCCTCAAAGCCGGCGACAAACTCGAACAGCTCACGCACGAGCGGCAGAATCTCCTCGCTCGTCAGCTCACCAAAAACGACGAGGTAAAAGCCCGTGCGGCAGCCCATGGGGCCAAAGTAGACAATGCGGCTCGACCACTCGGCATGATTGCGGAGGAACGTCGCGCCCAGGTGCTCGATGGTGTGGCACTCGGCGGTGTTCATGACCGGCTCCTTGTTGGGCGTGGTCAGGCGCAGGTCAAACGTGGTGACGGCGGCGCCGGTCGCCGGATCGCGGTCGATGCGGCTCACATACACGCCGGGCTCAAGCAGCAGATGATCAACAGAAAAGCTGGCGATGCGCTCCATGGCAGATCCTCTCGGTAGTCAATTTGGGACGGGGCTCTTTTAGCTGGTTCGAATGGTCGCACCAATCATACCAGTCAAAAAAGCCCCATCCAAAAAGACAACTTAGCCAAGGACACGGGCCATGCGCGTCTTGAACTCGGACAGGAAGCGCGGAGCGTCAACAGTCAGCGCCACGAGTGCGCTCTTGTCGGGGTCGGCCACACGGCGCTCATCGCAGATGGTGCGGCCGCGATACTCGCCGAGCAGGTCGACGCGCAGGTTACAGCCGAGCGCGCCCACGAGCGTGGGGTCAATCGCCACGGCGACGGCAAGCGGATCGTGCAGCGCGCAGCCACCAAGGTAGGGGGCGTTCATCTCGTACGAGCCAATATAGTGCTCCACCATGCTCGCAAACGCGCAACCGGCCATGGTGCCCGAGCCCGTCCAGCCGGCAATGTCGCGACGCGTGAGCACCACGCGATGCGTCACATCCAAACCCACCATAGTGAGCTTGCGGCCCGAACGCAGCACGGCGTCGGCCGCCTCGGGATCACTTGCCATGTTGGCCTCGGCGCCCGCACTCACGTTGCCGGGCACGGTCAGGGCGCCGCCCATAACCACCACGCGGCCGATAGACATCACCGCTGCCGCATCGCGCTCCAGGGCAAGCGCCAGGTTGGAGAGCGGGCCGGTCGCTACGTAGACCAGATCGGGACCATAGGTGCGCGCGGCATCGATCAGATAATCGACCGCAGCGTTACCGTCGGCAGACGTCGCCCCCACCGGCTCGTAGGGCGACGCCGGCACGCTCGCGCCGCCGATGCCGTTCTTGCCGTGAATGAGCGCGGTGGACGCCGGCGGCGTATAGGGCTCAGTCGCCTGCAGAGGACGGTCGGCACCCAGGTACACCGGCACCTCGGGACGACCCAACAGGTCGAGCACCGCCAAGCAGTTATGCGCCGACTGGTCGACGCGCACGTTGCCAAAGCACGTGGTAATGCCGACGAGCTCCACCTCGGGGCTCGCGATGGCATAGGCAAGCGCCATCGCATCGTCCACACCCATATCCAGATCAAGGATCAGCTTCTTAATTGCCATTGTTCTACTCCGCTTCTCCGTCTTGTACTAAATCGTCTAAATCAAACACGCGCTCAACTTCGGCACGCGTGGGAATCGACTGCTGAGCGCCCAGGCGCGACACCGTCACTGCCGAGGCGCGAGCACCCGTGGCCATGCACTCAAAGAGTGGCAAGCCCTCTAGGCGAGCCGCCGCCAACGCGCCGATAAACGTATCGCCGGCGGCCGTGGTATCGACTACCGTGTTCGAAAGTGCCGGCATGCGCAGCAGCTCGCCGTCATCACCGAGCGTAACCGAGCCGGCGCCGCCCAGCGTGATGACCGCGGCGCCGGCACCCTTGGCGAGCAAGGCATTGAGCGCCGCGACGCAGCTCGCATCATCCGCGGGCAAGATGCCCGTCAGCACCTGGCATTCAGTCTCGTTGGGACAGACCAGGTCGACCGCAGGCCAGGCCTCCGCAGGCAACTCGCAGGCAGGCGCTGGATTAAAGACCGTATAGAACCCCAGCTCGTGAGCGCAAACAAGCGCCTCGGCAGTCGCCACAAGGTCACATTCGCCCTGGGCGATAAAGACGCTTCCGGCAGCTGGGGCAATCTCGCTGGCGTCGCCGTCGAGCTCATCGGCCACCAGACGTCTCAGCGCGTGAGCAACGTCCTCGCCCGCGAGCGCATGGTTGGCGCCCGGTGACAGCACGATGCGGTTGTCGCCCTCGCAGCGAATGATGGTCGCCGTTCCCGTCTCCACGTCATCGCGACGCGCTACAAAGACACAGTCCACGCCGGCTTCTTGGAGCCCCGCCACGAGCGACGTGCCAAATGCGTCGCAGCCGACCGCGCCGATCATATGCGCGTGCGCGCCCATGCGCGCAGCAGCTACGGTCTGGTTGGCGCCTTTGCCGCCGGCGTTGGTGATAAACCCGCTGCCGCCAACGGTCTCGCCCGCACGCGGCATGCGCTCGCACGCCACCGAAAGGTCCATGTTCATGCTGCCGAACACCGCAACGATGCCGCGATCTGCCATGGAAACCTCCTCGTCCGCGGGCTCTGCAC
This sequence comes from uncultured Collinsella sp., assembly GCA_900544225.1. Taxonomy (GTDB): domain Bacteria; phylum Actinomycetota; class Coriobacteriia; order Coriobacteriales; family Coriobacteriaceae; genus Collinsella. The sequence goes on along the minus strand of UQUD01000030.1, from coordinate 8,779 downwards.
CCGCCGTTGGCCGTCAATCGTGCGCTCTCGCGCCTCTATAACTTTAGTTCACTTTGATGTGAACGCGCCCTTGAGGTTGCGCCAGCAGCAAGCATTCACAGGAGCAGGCAGCTACAATGAATATGTGCTGATTATTCTCGTCATTGGATGATGTTGTATGGAACAATTCCCGCGATCGAGCTCGCGCAGCTCACGCCACGCGAGCGATCAACGAGCGCCACACGAACGTTCGCGCGCTAACCGACAAGCCACCGAGCCGCGCCGCGCCGCAGACTCTCATCGCGTGCCCGCCAACAAGGGTGACCGCACCAACAGCGCCGCAAAAGAACAGGCGCCCACGCGCCCCAAATCTCGCTATATCCCCGCCCTCGACGGCCTGCGCACGCTTGCCGTCGTCGCAGTGGTGCTCTATCACCTCAACCTCACGTGGGCTCAGGGCGGCCTGCTCGGCGTCACGATCTTCTTTGTGCTTTCGGGCTATCTGATCACGCGCTTGCTGCTCAACGAAGTCGCTAAGACCGGCCGCATCGACCTCAAGAGCTTCTGGATTCGCCGCATCCGTCGCCTGGTCCCCGCCGTGGTAACGGTAGTGTTCGTGACCTGCGCGCTGTGCACCATCTTTAACCACGTGATGCTCACCAAGATGCGCCCCGACATCCTGCCGTCGCTGTTGTTCTTCAACAACTGGTGGCAGATTGCCCAAAACGTCTCGTACTTCAATGCTCTGGGCGACCCCTCGCCGCTCACGCACTTTTGGTCGCTTGCCATCGAGGAACAGTTCTACCTGATTTGGCCGCCACTGCTGTTTGCCATGGTATCCATGCATGTGAGCAAGCCCAACACGCGCCGCGTGGTTCTGGGCCTTGCCGCGGCATCCGCCCTCGCAATGATGGTGCTTTACAACCCTGCCGCCGACCCCAGCCGCGTGTACTACGGCACCGACACCCGCGTGTTCTCGCTGCTGCTGGGTGCCTGGATGGCCTTTATCCCCGATCGCGACCTGGCGCCGGTGCGTCTCGCTCATCGTTTGGGACTCAATCGCCTGGCTGGCGCCGCCAAGCATGGCAAGAACGCCGAGGACAAGCCTGGCAAGAACGCCGACGAATCAGCCGATACCACCCCGGCACAGCCGAGCGCCCTCGTGCGCTTTTGGTCCTCGCCCGCATCCATCGATGTGTTGGGCGTCGTGGGTCTGGTTGGCCTTGCCGCCATGGTCGCGCTCACCAACGGCTACACCGCGTTTCAGTATCGCGGCGGCACGCTGTTATGCTCCATCCTCACGCTCATGGTCATCGCGGCCTGCGTGCAGCCCCAGGGAATGGTTGCCCGCGCGCTGTCCGCCGAGCCGCTCGTGTGGGTTGGCAAGCGCTCGTACAGTATCTATCTGTGGCACTATCCGCTGCTGCTGCTTATGAACCCGGTCGCCAACATCAGCGATACGCCCTGGTGGCAGTACATCTTGCAGGTACTTGTGGTGGTCGCCGTAGCCGAGTGCTCCTATCGCTTTATCGAAACGCCGTTTAGGAAGGGTGCCTTCGGCCGCACCGTCGCCGAATTCCGCGATGGCACCACCACGCCCGCCGGCTGGGTGCGCGCGCATATTCCCGTGTGCGCCACTTGCTGCGTCGTGCTCGTTGTGGCGCTGGGCGGCCTGGTCTTTGTGCCCGACACATCCGCGCTGAGCGGCGAGGGCGCCGAAATCCTAAACAAGGAAGCCAAAAACACCGCACCCACCGACCAGCAGGCGGCCGACGACACCGACAAGGACAACGACGGCTTCCCCGATGGCTCCTACGACCTGTTGATGATCGGTGACTCCGTGTCGCTGCGCGCCGTTGATTCCTTTGACGGTGTATTCCCGCACAGCCATATCGATGCCGAAAAGGGGCGTCAGTTTGATGCGGGCCGCGCGACATTTGAGGGCTATATCCAGCAGAACCTTGCCGGCAAGATCGTGGTCTTTGCCCTGGGCACCAACGGTTTGGTAACGGACGCCCAGGTCGATGCGATCATGGCCGACGCCGGCGAGCAGCGTATTGTCGTATTTGTAAACACGCGTAGCCCGCAGCCGTGGGTCGGGTCCACGAACCAGGCTATCGCCAACGCCGCCACGCGCTACAAAAATGTACGCGTTATCGACTGGTACGGATATAGTGCCAACCGCAATGATCTGTTCGATGGCGATGGCACGCACCTCTCGAACGCGGGTGTGACCGAGTACCTTAAGCTCATCCACGATGCCGTCAAGAAGGACCTGCCCGTGCATCCCGAGGATCACGTTAACGATCCGCAGCCGGCGGCTGTCAAATCCGCTGCCGATGCACTCGTTAGCGCCCTCGCCTACAAACCGCACAAGCTAGGCACCGACAAGTAACGCGCAGCCAAATCTGCTTCTACCCGCAGCAAACAACCCAAAATCGCTCTTTTCGAGCCGACTCCGAGAGGCCGTGGGCAAAAAAACAGGCCGCAACCCATCGCTGCGGCCTGTTCGGAAGCAAAATTGGGCGCTACGCGCTGTAGCCCATCGCCTGCAGCACAAACATAACGACCGTCAGCACCGTAATCACGCCGATAGTCGCCCACGTGAGCACATTCCACACGCGGCCGTTGCGGTTGGCGCCCATAATGTGACGATCGGCGGCAATAACCACCTGGAACACCAAAACCACGGGCAACAGCACGCCGTTGATGACCTGCGAGGTCATCATAATCTGGAACAGGTCGACACCGGGCATGAGCACCAGCACGGCAGAGATGCCAATGATGGCCGTAATGATGCCGCGGTAGACCGGGGCCTCATCCCAGCTGCGATCGGCACCGCGCTCCCAGCCAAATGCCTCGCAGATAGCACTCGACGTAACACCCGGCAGCACGCAGGCGGCCAAGAAGCTCGCCGCGACCAGGCCCGAGGCAAACAGCACCGTGGACCACTGGCCCGCGATGGGCTCCAATGCGCGGGCGGCATCGGCAGCATCGCTGATCTGAATGCCCGCGGGGAACAGTACCGTACCGGTCGTTATGATAATAAAGCCGGCAATGACATCGGCGGCGATCGAGCCGCTCACGGTATCAATGCGCTGCAGCACGATATCGTCCTCACCCGCATTCTTATCGACCACGTTGTTCTGCGCCAAGAAAATCATCCACGGCGCGATGGTGGTACCGATCGTTGCGACCACAAGCGACACGTAGCTGGGATCGTTTTGGATGTTGGGCACAACCAGGTCGACTGCCACCTCGCCCCAACTGGGACCAGCCATAAATGCAGCGACAATGTAGGTCACGAACACGCAGCTCACCAGCAGCAGAATCTTCTCGATGCGCTGGAAACTGCCCGACATGGTAAGCATCCAAACCAGCAGCGCCACAAGCGGCACCGAGATGCTCGCCGGCACGCCAAAGAGGGCAAGGCCGCTCGCGATACCCGCAAACTCCGAAATGGTCACGGCTGTATTGGCGATCAGCAGCGCCGCCATGGCCAACACGCTCCTGCGCACGCCAAAGCGCTCGCGAATGAGCGAGGCCAGGCCCTTGCCCGTCACGCAGCCGCAACGCGCCGCAGTCTCCTGCGTCACGATGAGCAGCACGGTCATGACAGGAAGCATCCACAGCATCTTGTAGCCATAGCTGGCACCGGCGCTGGAATACGTGGCGATGCCACCAGCGTCATTACCCGAAAGCGCCGCCAGAAGGCCAGGGCCCATGGCGCCAAAGATGGCCGCGATGGTCAGCTTTTGCTTGGTGCTCGCCTTTTGCTTCGTGTTTTGCACGCGACCACCTAACCCATGACCGACATGGCAAGCAGCACCGCGGCGATGCAGTACGCCACGCATGAGATCATGACGGCAATGACGTTCATGGCGGTACCCGACGTATTGAGGTCGTGCTCGTCACGCCAGAACAGCACCATCAGGTAAATCACGGCGCTCATGTTGCCAATCAGACAAACGATGGCCGCGATGTTAAAGCAGCCGGTAAAGAGCTGCTCCTCAAACATAGGCGCGTCGAGGAACGCGGCGGTGCGCACCAGCTGGGCGCACAGGTAGGTGACGAGCGACAGAATCAAGCCCATGCCCGTACTCTGGAAGAAAAATCCCAAATACGGCTTGGGCTCATCGTCATGGCCGTCGTACTCCAGGAAGTAATTCTTGACGAACGACACCATACGCGAGGCAGCCAGCAGCACGAGCGGCATGGCGCACATGGGGAACACCACCAGATGCGCAGAGCCCAGCGCCGTCCCCAGCACTGTTGCCATGATGCACGAGGCAATACCCCACACGACAACCCAGTACTGGCGATGCACAAACCAGCTGAGCACATTCGTCGAGTCGTCGGACGCGCTGTCGCCCGAGCCGACGCCTGCGATCTGCAGGTCCTCCTGGTGTTCCTCGGCGATAACGTCCATGGCGTCGTCAAAGGTCACGATACCCAAAATATGACGGTTCTCGTCGCAAACGGGGATGGCGACCAGGTCGTACTTGGTCATCTCGTCCGTTACGTCTTCCTGGTCATCGTCGGGCGACACATACACCAGGTCGCGATAGGCCAGCTGGCCCAGCGTGGCGTCGCGGTCGGCCACGATGAGCGTGCGTAGCGAAAGCACGCCAGTGAGCATGCCGTTCGGGTCCTCGGTATAGACGTAGTAGACGCTCTCGAAGTCCTCGTCGAGCTTGCGGATCGCCTCGATGGCGTCACCGACCGTCGCCGTGGCGGGCAGGGAGACAAACTCCGAGGTCATGATGCGACCGGCAGTGTTGTCCTCATAGCCCAGCAGGTTACGAATCGCTTTCTCCTCCTGAACGCCCATCAGGCGCAACAGCTTCTCGGCCTTCTCGTAATCGAGCTCGTCGATCAGGTCGGCGGCGTCGTCCGGGTCCATCATGGCCAGCATCGACGATGCATCGGTGTCGGACAGGCCCTCGAGCATCTCGGTCATAAGCTCGTCGTCATCGAACTCCGAGATGGCCTCGGCGGCCTGGGCGGTATCGAGCTGCGCGAACACCTGCGCACGCAGGCGCGGGTCGAGCTGCTCGATAATGTCGGCGATGTCGGCAGGGTGCAGCTCGCCAAGCGTCTTGTGCGACACCGACAGCTGGATGTTCTTAGTCGAACGGTCGAGCAGGTCCATGTAGGACCAGGCGATGATGTCCTCGCCGAGCGGTTTGCCCAGGTGCTTCATAAAGCTCTCGACGACATGCTCTAGGGCGGGGCTGATCGCGCGCAGCAGACCGCGAGCGCCAACTTCGGCACCCAGCAGGCGCAGTTGATTTTCGCCCGACATGGAAAACTTGATGTCGTTTACGCGCACGACCTTCATGCCCTGCGTGTCGACAATCTGCTTGTTGAGCACGTCGCGGGCGAGCAAGAGTTCGGTCGGCTGCAGGTACGAAAAACGGATTTCGGTGGCCGGCGACTTAAGGTGCACACCCGTCTCGTCGATACGGTCGACCCATTTGCGCCAGCTGATCATAAACGGCGTCTTGCCGGGTCCGCGGAACGCGAGCGACGTTACGTGCGGAAAAACTTCGCCGGTAGCAATGCCAAAATCGTTCACAACGCCGAGCTTTTCGCCATCGACGTCCAAGACCGGCAGTTTGAGCATCTCACTCAGATAATTCACTGGTGCTCCCCATCATTATCCCTTCGGACTGCGGCCATGCCGGCACGCCGTCCGTGGACTATTAGATATGTATACGCATGCGCGGGCGGCACGCCGCTCGGCGCTCACACCCCGTACATGCGCAAGAAGCACCTGCATGGGGTCATCGACTGTATGGTCGAGGTTTGGATTTCACCTGCAACCTTTCTCTTGACCCTTGTTATCCGCAGTAACTATAGCATCAGCATCGCGCCGTGGCGTCAAATTTATGCTCCAAACATCGCAGGCATATCAAACGCTGACGCATCCGTGACATAGTCATTGGGGACGTTCTTACATGACTAGTCTGTGGTGTCGTCATCTTCGGCGAGCTGGGGGAACACGGCGTTTTTGGGCATGGCGGCCTTCGTCAGCGAGGTGAGCTTTTTGCTCAGCGATGTATCCGTCTTGACCAGATCGCTCAATGTCACGATTTTGTAGCCGTCGGCAATAAGCCCGTCGATAATCTGCGGCAGCGCCTCGAGCGTCTGCTCGGCACATTCATCGTTGTCGGTCAGCAACACAATGTTGCCCGGCGTCACCGAATCGAGCACCGTCGAGACCTGCTCGTCGGCACCGTTGAGCAGCCAGTCGCCCGAATCGATATTCCACGAGACCACGGCAGACACCAGGTCCATCGCATCAATCCAGTTTTGCTCGTCAAAGGCTGCGTAGGGAGCACGCAAAAGCATCGTCGACGTTCCGGTCGCGGACTTGATCGCCTCGGTGCCCTTCGAAACCTGTTCGCGCACCGCATCGCGATCCTTGCCCTTGAGCGATTCGTCGCTGTAACTGTTGGAGCCGACCTCGCAGCCGGCATCGACAATCGCCTTGGCCGTGGCGGGCGAGGCCTCGGCCGCATCGCCCGACAGGAAGAACGTCGCGGTGACGCCCTTTTCCTTGAGCACCTGCAAGATCTGCTTGGTCGCTCCGCTCGGGCCCTCATCAAACGTCAGCGCCACGTACTTTTCGTTGCCCTTGGGCGCCACGCTCGCGCACTCGACCACGCAATCGGTGGCGGGCACGACCTCGCCGCGGTCCTGCGTCTTGCCCGATTGCTCGCCGACCCACACCTCAGAGCGACCCTGGATACCCCACGTCTTGACATACTCGATGGCACCCGTGCCCTCGACCTTGAGCTTGGGCTCGATAACCGTCGCCTGGACCTCATGCTTCTCATACGTGTCGCGGCCGTCTTTGACCGTCACCTTCTCGCCGCCCGTAAGCTCGCGGCTTTTCCACTTGCCCTGTTTTATGCGCTTGCCGTCCACCTTAACCGACAGCTTTTCGCCGCCATGGCGAGTCAGCACGCTGTCGTCAACGGCCAGCAGGTCCCCGGCGTCGTAGGTATCGGTCAGCTCCTGATCGTCGATGAGATTTTGCAGCGTAGAGCCGACGCGCACTGCAGTCTCCTGACCGTTGAGGACGACATCCACGCTGCGGTTGACATAGCCCACGATGGCGGCGATAAACAGCACGAGTGCGCAGCCCACGGCAATGAGCGCATAGGGCAGGCGAGACGGACGACGGGGCGTGCGGCTGTTTCCGATGCGAGCGCTGCGGTCGCTAAAGCCGCGGCTATGGTTGAGATACATCGCGCCGGGCTTACGGTGACGCTTGCGCTGACCGCTGGGCAGCTGCCCCAGGTCGCGGCGCGCCGTCGGACGCGCACCCGAGCGCCCGTTTAAGTTAGATCCGTTTTGGCGCATGTGCCCTCCCCCATAAACGCAGCAAGCCGGAGCAACAGGTCTCCGGCTTGCCTCCCATCAATTGGTACGTCGCTATTTGCTAGCTTTCGACGAGCCACCGCTCGCCTTTTGATATTCGTCCTTAAAGGCCTTGAACATACCGCGCGTCTTGCCGAGCTGCTTGCCCAGCGCGCGACTGCCCTTGTCCACGGCGACCGAACCCTTGTCATCGAGCACCTTGGCGCCCTTCTTGACCTTATCGCCCACCACGACGCTTGCCTCGGCAGCCTTTGCAGCGGCACCGCCCGAATACCCGAGCGACTTGACTTCGTCCGAAACGATCATCGCGCCGTCCGCATAGCCGCGCAGCATCGTGGGCGGCATCTGCGTGTCGCCCACCAGCACACTCGAGGCAGTGCCAGTGGTCACATAGAACGTCTGCACGATGCCCGAACGCGGCTTGAACTCCACATCCGAGCAATAGCCCACGACATCGCCCGACTCCGTGCGCACGTCCATGCCAACCCAGATAATGCAATCATCCAGGTTGATGTCGAGGCGCTTGGCCGCAGCGGCATCGTAGGTGCCCTTGACGTCATCAACCGCGATGGCGCCCTCGTAGACACCAATGGCATCGAGCGCCACAAATCGGTCGGGGCGCTCGATCATGCCCGCGATATCGGACTGGCGCACCATAAAGCCCACCACGCGCGTACCGCCCGGGGTAAAGACCGGAAAGTGAATCTTGCCGAGCTTTTTAGGGCTGCGCGGCGTGCCGTCTTTTTTGGTGCGCTTATCCTCGGTAGGCTTGCGATAGATCTTGGCGCCGACAAAATCCCCGGCGCGCATTATGCCTCGGTCGAAGGCTCCGCGGCCTCGGCGTCGGCCTCGACGGCGCTTTCGACCACGACATCGGCGGCGGGCGTCACGTTACCGCCCGAGATGGCGTCGTTGAGCTGCTCGCGCAGCTGGTCCATGCGCTCGCGGGCAAGGTCAACCTTGGCACGCAGGTCATCGGTCTTGGCGTCGACCATCGGGCCAAAATCGTTGACCGCAGCGCGGGCCTCCTCGGCACCGTGCTCGTAGGTGTCGCGCATGTTATCCCAGGCGTCGTTGGCGATATCGGCAGCCATGGCGCGGGTCTCGGCGCCCGAGCGCGGAGCCAGGGCAACGCCGATGATGGCGCCGGCGGCGGCACCGAAGAGCGCACCCGAGATAAAGTTGAAAGTCTTACCCATGTTCATTCCTCTCCTGCGGGCACCTCGGCGCCCACCGTTTGAATGCTGTCCATTATACCCGCAGCACAGCGCTTGCCGTCTTGCTCATCTGCGTACGGTAAAGGCGCAGGTACATGATGGTGATAAGCGGATGAGCCTACTCCTGCGGCATGGCAGGCATGGCCACTGTAGCGCCCGGGTCCTCGCCGGCGCCGTCAACGAGCGGCAGCGCT
>UQUD01000029.1 GCA_900544225.1 uncultured Collinsella sp. | reverse complement strand
TTTCTCATGTCCAAGAAATGGGAGGCAGTTCAACCCGCGACAGGGCTTTTCCGTCCTCATCCAAGTTGCGGTGAAATAGGGACTGAATAGGGGCCGGCGGGCACAAAACAATCCCTATTCCACCGCAACTCATCCCGAGATAGTCATTGGGGACAGTCTTGTTGCGCTCCGTTCGTCCTCCCGTTCGATTTTTGCTCGGTGGGTATACTTCCTTTCGCATTAAACGCCGGACTGAGGAGGTATCCAAATGCCGGATAACGGGTCAATACAAAAAAGAGACGCGCACGAGATGGCTCATGGGCGTCCTGTCCAGATAACCGAGCACACGACGGTAACCGAGCTGCAGCCCAGCCTGTCCGATGTCGTGTGCGCAAACAAAAAGCTGCAGATCGGTATCATCGTTGCGCTCGTGGTGCTGGCGTTGCTGTCGGGCTTTGTAGCGCGACCGTATTTCGCCGATACCAAGACTTGGGACTCCACCATCGAGGTCATCGATCAAAAGAAGGGCAATGTTTTGGCGCTCACGACCTCGTGCGTGGCGCTGTCTGCGGGCATTACCGCGCTGCCGGGTGATACGGGAACGCCGGTTGCCGAGCAGCTCGCGCAGCTTTCGGGCAACCTTGGTATCGTGCTTGCCGTGCTATACCTAGAGAAATATCTGCTGACTATTTTGTGGTCGGTTGGCCTGGGCATCTTAATCCCGTTTGCTTTGGTGCTCTTTGCGGTGTCGCTCGGCATTCATGGGCGCTGGAGCACGAGCACTGTCCTGCGCCGTGTGGCGACACGCGTGCTGGTGGTTGCCGTGATCGGCATGGCGCTCGTGCCTGCAAGCGTATGGGTGTCGCAAAAGGTCGATGAAACGTATCGCGTAAGTATTGAGCAAGCTGAGCAAAAGGCAGCGGACGCGGCCGACACCACGGACAAGCCAGCCGAGACCAGCTCAAAATCGAACAAGAAAAAATCCGAGACCACGGCGTCCAAAAACGTGCTCGAGCAGTTGACTGATGGGGCATCGAGCCTTGTTACGTCGGTGACCAGCGGCGCCAAGCAGATGACCGACGAGATCGTGCAGCAGGTGACCGACCTCATCGAAGGCGTCATCGTAATGATCGTGACCTCGTGTGTGATTCCTCTACTGGTGCTCGTGGCGTTCCTATGGCTAGGACACGTGCTGCTGGGGATCGATATCTCCGGTCCCGCGAACTATCTGACGGGTCGTTTCTTGAGCGCTCCGTCCAGACACGCCAAGAAGAGCGGGCAGTCTGAGTAGGCGGCAAAGCGATCTTTGGAAGATCAACCGTGAGAAGGGCGGACGAGACACGTTCTCGGCCGCCCTTTTGTTTGTTGAACACATGGTCGCTACGTCCGTGCCCAGTCCAAACGGTCAGCAATCATCTGTGAACGGTATTTGTTCAAAAAAGAACAAAGATAAACAAATAGTTGTTGCAGTTACTGTTCGAATGTGTTCAAATAAACATGAACAGTGAAGAACCGCACATTCAGATGCCCGGACCTGAACGCGATTCAACACTTCCAAACAGAAACTACGCACCTGCGTATCTCTCAAGGAGGATGTCATGAGGGTTGTAATCGCTTCCGATGCCGACGGTATGTCGATGAAGGAGTCCATCAAGGAGATGCTCATCGCCGACGGTCACGAGGTCGTCGACTATTCCGAGACCCCTGCCGCGGACTTTGTCGATTCCGCGACCGCCGTTGCCAAGGACCTGCTGGAGCACAAGGATTCCCAGGGCTTTGCATTCGATAAGTACGGCGTCGGCTCCTATATGGCCGCCGTCAAGATCAAGGGCATGGTCGTCGCCAACATTTCCGACGAGCGTTCCGCTTACATGACCCGCGAGCACAACGGCTCGCGCATGGTCACCATGGGCCCGGGCGTTGTGGGCACCGAGGTCGCTAAGAAGATCGCCCGTGAGTTCCTGCGTGCCCAGTACGCCGGCGGCCGTCACCAGATCCGTGTCGACATGCTCAACAAGATGGCCTAACGAGAGCCACCGAGAACTCGAACTTCTACCTCAACTTGTGAATTCAGACGAAAGGACGTTCTGATGAAGAAGACCATCGCAATCGGTTGCGACCATATCGTTACGGACGAGAAGATCTATCTGGCCGACCGCCTGGAGCAGGCTGGCTACAAGGTGCTCGACTGCGGCACCTACAGCCACACCCGTACGCACTATCCCATCTACGGTAAGGCCGTGGGCGAGGCTGTTGCCAGCGGCAAGGCCGACTTTGGCGTGGCCCTGTGCGGCACCGGCATCGGCATCACCAACGCCGTCAACAAGGTCCCCGGCGCCCGCTGCGCCCTGGTCCGCGACATGACCTCTGCCCTGTATGCCCGTCGCGAGCTCAACGCCAACATCGTGGGCTTTGGCGGCAAGATCACCGGCGAGTTCCTGATGGCCGATATCATGCTTGCCTTCCTGGAGGAGCCCTACGAGAAGACTCCCGAGCACGACGCCCTGATCGCCAAGATCGATGCCTGCAACAAGGCCGACGCCGAGGCTCAGGCTGACCCGCACTTCTTTGACGAGTTCCTCGAGAAGTGGGACCGCGGCGAATACCATGATTAGCGGGTATCCGGCGTAATTAACTAGCCCGTTGACGGCTCGCGTTTCTGTGAGGGGGCGCGGGCCGGTTTTCTATCGGCCCTATTGACTTGGCGGGCTGTCGTAAGAAAGGGAAGGCTCCTATGGAGTTTGTTCTTGATAACGGTTCTATCCGCGTAGCACTGAGCACGGCGGGCGGGTCGTTCACTTCTATTGCGGCTAACGGCCGTGAGTACCTGTGGCAGGGTGATTCTTCGGTCTGGTCGGGCCAGGCACCCATTTGCTTCCCGATCTGCGGCGGCCTTCGTGACGGTCGCGCGATGACTATGGGTGGTCGCGAGGTCAAGCTCGCCCGCCATGGTTTTGCCCGCAAGCAGGAGTGGAAGCTCGAGAAGCAGAGTGACAACATGGTTGCGCTGAGCCTAAGCTCTGCCGACCATGCCGAGTTGCTCGAGCAGTACCCGTATCCGTTTAAGATCGTTGCTCGTTACACGATCGATTCGGAAAAGGTGGCCGTGTCGTACGAGGTGACCAATGAGGGCATCGAGGATATGCCATTCTTTGTGGGTGGTCACCCCGGCTTTAAGTGCCCGCTCGACGAGGGCGAGTCCTACGACGACTATGAACTTCGTTTCGATCAGCGTGAGGCGACCGAGCTTTGCACCGCTGTTCCCTCCACAGGCCTGATCGATGTCGAGCACCGTAGCAAGAACCCGATGGTCGGCCACGATCTGCCGCTTACCCATGAGCTCTTCGACTTCGCCGAGACCATCTTTGATGTGCTCGAGAGCCACGTGGTTACGCTGACCAAGAAAACCGAGGACAAGGGCGTGCGCCTGACGTTCCCCGATATGCCGTACCTGATTGTGTGGAGCAAGCCCGAGGGCGACTTTGTGGCTGTTGAACCGTGGGGTGGTCTGTCCACCTGCTCCGACGAGGACGATATTCTGGAGCACAAGCGTGGCTGCCTGGTTGCCAAGCCGGGGGAGGCCGTCACCCGCGGCTTTGAGATCGAGATCCTTTAACGAGCTATCGTATGTTTGGGGCCGCGCGTGTCGTGCCCCGGAAACAGGAGTTCAATATGATTCTGACCGTTACCATGAACCCGTCGATTGATACGCGCTATCAGCTCGACAAGTTGATCATCGACGACGTGAACCGTGTGACGCCCGAAAAGACCGCTGGCGGCAAGGGCCTCAACGTGAGCCGTGTGCTGCTGCAGCTGGGCGACGACGTGCTCGCGACCGGTCTGCTCGGCGGCCACATGGGCGCCTATATGGCCGAGCTTATGGATGCTGATGGCGTCAAGAACGACTTTGTGCCCATTGCCGGCGAGACGCGCATCTGCCTGAATATTCTGCACGAGGGCAATCAGACCGAGCTGTTAGAGAGCGGCCCGCAGATTGCCCCGGCCGAGCTCGAGGCCTTTACGGCCAAGTTCGCCGAGCTTGCAGCGAAGGCGGACGTTGTGACGCTTTCGGGCTCGCTGCCGCGTGGCGTCGATGCCGGCTACTATGCCGAGCTCGTCAAGATCGCCGAGGAGGCGGGCGCCAAGGTGTTGCTCGACACCTCGGGTGCATCGCTGGAGGCCGCGCTGGAGTCCGACGCTAAGCCTGAGCTCGTAAAGCCCAATCTGACCGAGATTAACGGCCTGCTGGGTACGTCCTTTACGACCGATGATGTCGATGCCCTACGCGAGGCGCTTGCCGCCGATGACCGCTTTGCCGGTATTCCCTGGGTTGTCGTTTCGATGGGCGCTGCCGGTTCGGTGGGCTTCCATGAGGGTCGCGCGTTCCGCGCCAAGACGCCCGCGATTGCGGCTGTGAACGCGACGGGTTCCGGCGACTCGACCATCGCCGGCTTTGCGCATGCCATTGCTGCTGGTGCCGACGACGTCACGGTGCTCAAGACCGCCAATACCTGCGGCAAGCTCAACGCCATGGATCCCAAGACCGGCCACCTGGTCATGGACTGCTGGGACGAGGTCTACAACAGCGTTGAGGTCGTAGAGTTGTAGCGGTTGCGACTCCCAATAGAATGAGCGTGGATAATCTCCCGCTTTTGGTGCCCATACGAGCTCAAAGTGGGAGATTTTCCACGCTCAAGTCATTAGTTGTTGGGGACGTTCTTGTTTGACTAGTCGTTTAAGAGCGTCCCCAATGACTACACTCAAAAACGGCGCCCGTCGGCGATGTTGCCGGCGGGCGCCGTTGTCATGTGGGCGGTTATGTTGTGGCCGCTGATGAGGCTCGAACTCGCATGCTACAGCGAGTCGATAAAGCGCTGCTGGGCGGCACGTCCTGCCTCGTCCCACTTAAAGACACCGGCGTTGTCGAGCACGTGGCCAAACACCACGCCGACCTCCTCGTGCAGGATATCGATGGCGTTGTCGGCCGTAAGCTCGTCGGCGCGGCGAGCAAAGACGTCCTCGGCCCACGCGGCATGGCTGCGACAAAGATCATCGCCCTCGAGCGCACCGGCAAGATCGTAGCTGGCATCGACCTTGGCTGCCAGTAGATGCTCACGGACAGCGCCAAGCTCGGGAACCAGGCGCGGCGGCAGAATGGCCAGGCCCATGACCTCGATCAGGCCGATGTTCTCCTTCTTAATGTGGTGGTACTCGGCATGCGGATGGAAAACGCCCAGCGGATGCTCGTCGGTCGTGATGTTGCAGCGAAGCGCCAGGTAGGCCTCGTAGATTTCGCCGCCGGCATTTCCGCGAGAGTCGACGCGGCGGATGACGGGCGTCACGGTGTTGTGGGCCACGCCGTCGGCTGTGTGCGCGATGACGCCTACAGACTCATCGGTCCACTCGCGCCAAGCGAGGATAATCTTCTCGGCAGCGTCGAGCAACTGGGCGCGGTCATGCGAGCGCAGGCGCAGCACAGAGAGCGGCCACTGCAGCACGGTACCGCTGACCTGGTCAAAACCGGGCACGCTAAACTGCGAGACCTCGGCGGCATGCATCATGGGGAACTCGTGTGCGCCGCCCTGGAAGTGGTCGTGCGACAAGATCGAGCCGCCCACGATGGGCAGGTCGGCGTTGGAGCCGATGAAGTAATGCGGGAACAGGTCCACAAAATCGAGCAGGCAGGTCAGACCCTTGCGGTCGACGTGCATCGGACGATGCTCGGAGCTCATGGCAATGCAGTGCTCGTTAAAGTACGCGTACGGGCTGTACTGGAAACCCCAGCGCTCGCCGTCGAGCTGGATGGGGATAACGCGCAGATTCTGGCGGGCGGGGTGAGCGCCACCGTCGGCTGCGGCGGAGCGTCCGGGGTAGCCCTCGTTTTCAATGCAGAGCTGACAGGCGGGATACTTCTCGCCCGTGTTCTTTGCGGCGCCGGCCGCGGCAATGTCGCGCGGATCCTTTTCGGGCTTTGACAGGTTGATGGTGATCTCCAGGTCGCCCCAGTTGGTGGGGGTGCTCCATTTGATATTGCGCGCGATGGCGGCACGACGCACGTAGCCGGCGTCGCAGCACAGACCGTAGAACCAGTCGGTCGCGGCGCGGGGCTCGTTGACGCCCATACGGCCGTTGAATTCCTCGTTTACAACCGAAGGCCTCGGCATCAGCACACCCATGATGCGCATGGCGATGCGATCGCGGCCCGATGCCGTATCCTCGGCAGCACCGTTGGCAACGGCGGCCTCGGAAAGCGCGGCAAGCGTGCCCTCCAGGTCAAAATCGGGGAGCGTATCGGGGTGCAAGAGCGAGAGCTTCTCGTTCTGCAGCGCCCAGGCCATATCGAGCGCCGGTCCCGTAGCGCCGATGCACTCCAAAATGGTGTTGTAGGCCCAGATGCGATCGTCCTGGCCGATCATCGATCGGTGGATAGCGTATTCGATCAGGTTCTGCGCGGCCTCGCGCACGTCGGTCATTACAGCCATGCCGCGTAAGCCCCCTTGTCAGAAATTGCGTAGTGGCGGGCAGAGCCCTCGCCCAGCCAGCCGTTCATCTTGGTGATAAAGGTGTCGACAAGCTCGAGCGGTACGAAGGCCTGGATGGTGCCACCAAAGCCGCCGCCGTGGATGCGGACGGCGCCACGGCCGTCGAGCACATGCTCGGCCAGTGCCAGGGCATACATCGAAGGCTGCTCGGAGCCCAGCTTGGCAACGACATTCTGCAGGTACATGGCAGAGCTGGCGCCGGACTCGCGCGTCAGGACCAGGAACTGATCGATGTCGCCGGCGTTCAGGGCCGCCCAGCGCTTATCGACCAGGCCGTTCTCGTACCAGTAGTGAACGGCGCGCAGGCAGGCACGGTCGCCCAGCTTGGCGCGCAGCTCGGGGAGCTTGGCGTCAAAGTCCGCCACGTTTACCTCGCACAGGCGTGCCTTGCCAAACTCGGCAGCGACGTCCTGCATCTCGCGCGGAACGGCGGCGTAGTCGTCGGTAGCTGCCACATGGTCGGCGCCGACCTTAACGAGCACGAGCGCATAACCGTGATCCTCAAAATTGAGCTCGAGCTTCTGGGTTTTAGGCTGAGCCTGGTCCTCAAAGTCCATGTAGGCAAGGCCGCCCAGGCACACAGCGGCCTGGTCCATCAGACCGCAGGGCTTGCCGTAATAGTTGTTCTCGGTGCGCTGGCTCATCTGGGCGAGCGCGACGGGCTCGATGGCGGGTGCTCCCCAGAGCGTCTCCATGGCGCGACCGTATGCCGCCTCGACAGCAGCGGAGCTGGAAAGGCCGCCGCCCGAGGGGACGGAGCAGGTGAAGGCGAAGTCGAAGCCGTGAGGCTCAACGCCAAGGGCTGCAATCTCGTGGGCCATACCGCGCACGAGGCTCGCGGACGTGCCCTTCTCGGACTCCTGAACGTCTAGCGTGTCGAGCGCGATTTCAAACGTGGGATAGCCCTCGTCGGCTACGCGAACCTTGTTGGAATCGGTTGCCACGGCGATGCCGTCGACGGCGACATCGAGCGAGCCGGCGATAACGTGGCCGCCCTCGTGGTCGGTGTGGTTGCCACTGATCTCGGAACGGCCGGGCGCGTGCACATAGAGCACCTGGCGGTCGCCGATGGGGCCAAACTCCTCCTCAAACAGTTTGGTGAGCGTGGCGAATGTCTTTTCGTCGGGGGTGGTCATGGGAGTCCTTTCCTTGGTGCGCACGGGCGAGTTTTGCGTCGTTATGAGTACGTTAACAACTTAAAGCGGCATGAACCAAGTGTTCACGATACCGCACGTTACGGGCTATGTTAACGTACTCATAACACAACTCTTGTCACTTTTTGAGAATCTGGTAATCGGTAGAAATTCAGCCGTGAACGGTATTGCCGTATGGACTTATAAAGCAGAAGAGATGCGGATTGAAAAAGTAGAGTACGTTAACATGCGTCCGACGATAGCGGGCCTCGGCGCGGGGTGTGTTTCTGCCCGGGCCGGCATGCACGCTATTCAGATCTCGCAAGGGTGAAGGTGATCCTGTGGCAAGGCGCCCGTCCAACGATACCAGTTCGCGTCCGGTCTCCATGGCCGACGTCGCCCGCGCTGCTGGCGTTTCGCAGCAGACGGTTTCGCGCGTCGCCAACGGCTTGCCCAACGTTAACGAGCAGACGCGCCAGCGCGTGCAGGCTGCTATGCAAGAGCTCGGCTTTCGTCCGAGTTATGCCGGTCGCTCGCTGCGCGACGGCCGTTACCATTCGGTCGGCCTATGCATCAACGATGTCACCAAGTTTGGCAACCTCTCAATGATCGACGGCATCGCCAGCGCTGCTCGCGAGCATAATTGCGCCATCACGCTGGTCGAGATGTCCAAGACCGAGGAATTCTCACTTGCCGAGGCCACGCGTCGTATGGCCGCATTGCCGGTGGACGGTATCATCATCGGCATGAGCCGCATGGCGCCCGATTTTGAGACGTTTGATCCACTGCCGGGTATCGGCACGGTTATCGTCACCATGTATGCGCACCCACGGGTGACTACGGTCGACTCCGATCATTACGGCTGCTCGCTGCTGCTCATGGATCATCTGTTTGAGCTGGGGCACGAGCAGATTCGTTATATCGGCGGCCCGTCGTTCTCGGTCGACGAGCAATTTCGTCGAGCCGGTTGGCAGGATGCGCTCGAGCGTAAACACATTCAGCCGCATGCGCCGCTCGAGGGAGACTGGTCTGCCAACAGTGGCTACGAGGCCGGCAGATATCTGGCCGAGCACGACCGCACTATGACGGCGATTTACGCGGCAAACGACCAGATGGCAAACGGCGCAATTGCAGCGCTGCGCGATAGCGGCCTGCGCGTGCCCGAGGACGTGAGTGTGGTGGGCGTCGATGACTCGCTCGACGACTTTGTCGCGCATAACGAGCTCACGACCGTTCGTTTCGATTTGCATCAGCGTGGACGCGAGGTATTCGAGCATGCGGTTCCCAAGGCGGGGGCAACGGACAAAACCGTCGCCATTCGCATCCCTGGTCAGCTCATCGTTCGACATACCACAGCAGAGCCGCTCGCATAGTTTTTGCAGGTCAACGGCGGTATATTCCGCCTCAATAACAATCGGTAAGGATGCTGACAGATAGCCGTGGCTATGAAGGCGAGTGTTATGATAGACGGGTTCTTTTGTCTATCTAGGAGGCTTTGCCTGATGGAGATCACCAAGGATATCCGCTACATCGGTGTCGACGATCACGACATTGACCTGTTCGAGGGCCAGTACGACGTGTCCGAGAACGGCATGGCATACAACAGCTATGTTATCTTGGGCGATAAAATCGCTGTCGCCGATTCGGTTGACGCTGGCTTTGTCGACGAATGGCTCGGCAACCTCGAGGCCGCGCTCGACGGCCGTACGCCCGACTACCTGGTCGTCCATCACATGGAGCCCGATCACTCCGCCGGTATCGCCGCCTTTATGGAACGCTATCCCCAGGCACAGATCGTGGCCAGCATGGGCGCCTTCCGTATGATGGTCAACTACTTTGGCACCGACTACCCCGAGCGTAAGATGGTCGTCAAAGAGGGCGACGTGCTCGACCTGGGTGGCCACAGCCTAACGTTTGTCGGCGCCCCCAACGTGCACTGGCCCGAGGTGATCTTCTCCTACGAGTCCACCGACAAGGTGCTCTTTAGTGCCGACGGCTTTGGCAAGTTTGGCGCCAATGACATCGAAGATCCGGAAGGGTGGGCCTGCGAGGCTCGCCGCTACTACTTTGGCATCGTCGGTAAGTTCGGCAAGTTCGTGCAGGCCGTGCTTAAGAAGGCCGCCGATCTGGACATTCAGATTATCTGCCCGCTCCACGGCCCCGTGCTGACCGAGAACCTGGGCTACTACCTCGACACCTACAACACCTGGTCGAGCTATCAGCCCGAGGACGAGGGCATCACCATTGCCTACGCGAGCGTCTATGGCCACCTGAAGGCTACCGTCGAGGAGCTCGCCGCAGCGCTCGAGGCTCGCGGCCAGAAGGTCTCCGTCTTTGACTTGGCTCGCGACGACATGGCCGAGGCCGTTGAGGATGCGTTCCGCTATGACCGTCTGGTGCTCGCCTCCATCACCTATCAGGGCGAGATCTTCCCGTTCATGAGCACCTTTATCCACACGCTTGCCGAGCACGCCTATCAGAACCGTACGGTGGCGCTCGTTGAGGCCGGCTCCTGGGCGCCCACCGCTGCCAAGGTTATGACCAAGGAGCTCGGGGGCATGAAGGACATCACCATGGCGCAGAACAAGGTGACCGTGCTGGGTTCGCTCAACGACGCCTCGCGCGCTCAGATCGAGGCCCTTGCTGACGAGCTGTCCAAGTAGCGACACATTCACTTCTGATGCTCAACCACCACAAAGGAGACCTTTGTGGTGGTTTTTGTTTAAGCGCCGGCGATGAGGAGATTTGGGCGGGCGTTGTCGACGATCTCGGTGATTGAGGTGGCGACGGAATGATCGGGGTCACGGTCCATCACGATGGCGTCGACATCGGTCAGCTCGGCAAAGCGGTACATGCCGCGTCCGTTAACCTTGCTGGCGTCCATGAGGGCGACGCTTTGATGGGCCGCGGCGATCATAGCCGTTTTGGTCTCGGCCATCTGGGGAAAGTCGGTCGTAAAGCCGCAGCTGGGGACAAAGGCGCCGGGGCACATGACGGCCAGATCGGCATGGACCATTTGGAGCGCCTGCATAGTGAGCGGTCCGTACAAATAACGATGGCCTTTGCGCAGCGCCCCGCCCAGCATGACGACATCGACTGAGGGCATGCTCTCGTCGATGTAATCGGCAATGGTAATGTCTGCTGTGATGACGGTGATACCGTCGCGTTGATCGAGGAGCCGGACGAACTCGAGCGCCGTGGTGCCCGAGTCGACGAGCAACGTGTCGCCGTCATTGACGAGCTCGATGGCGCTTTGCGCGATGGCCTGCTTGGCGGCGACGTTGACGTTGATGCGGCGATCCTGCGTGGAGACGGTCAGGCGTTTGTGGAGCGATACGGCACCGCCATGCGTGCGGCGCAGCTTGCCTGCTTCGGCGAGCGCGTCCAGGTCGGCGCGGGCGGTGACGGAGGACACGCCAAAGGTCTGGGCGATTTCTGCTACCTGCACCGAGGCATTATGATCGAGCATCTCCATGATGGCGGAACGACGCTCGTCGGCGAAAGCTCGGGTTGTTGCGTGGGCCATATCTGCTCCATCATCGTCTGAAATTTGCAGGAATTGTGTTGACTCTATTTTCGTTCATTTTCTTTTTGAGTAAGAAAACACCTTTCGATTACTTATCTTTTCTATAAAAGAAAGACGCTGAACGCCCAAAATTCAATATCGAACATGTTCACTCGGCTCAAATTTCTTCCGTTTGCTTTTCAAAAATGACTGTATTGACCTGCATGGGCTCAATATCTCGCACGTGCAAAGCTGCTGAATTTCATACAATGAGCGCAGCAAAACGCAAGGTAAAACGCCTTGTGAACAACTACGCCCGATGTCCAGATGCGGGCGAGGGAGAGGAGCAAACGCTCATGGCACTTGTTACCACCGAAAAGATGCTCAAGGACGCTCAGGCCGGTCATTACGCCGTTGGCGCGTTCAACGTCGAGAACCTCGAGTTTGTTATGGCCGTTCTGGCCGCTGCCGAGGAGACCAAGTCCCCCGTCATCATGCAGACCACCCCGGGCACCATCAAGACCGCTGGTCTGGATTACTTCTACGGCATGGTCAAGGCTGCCGCCGAGCGCGCTTCCGTGCCCGTCGCTCTGCACCTCGATCACGGCGATGGCTATGACCGCTGCATGCAGGCTTTCCGCACTGGCTACACCTCCGTCATGATCGACGGTTCGCACGAGTCCTTCGAGGACAACATCGCCCTGACCAAGTCCGTCGCCGATGCTGGCCGCGCCATGGGCGTGCCCGTCGAGGCTGAGCTTGGTAAGGTTGGCGGCAAGGAGGACGACGGTCCCGCGGTTGAGGGCGAGAGCCCCTACACCGATCCTGCCGAGGCCAAGGAGTTCGTCGAGCGCACCGGCTGCACCTCGCTGGCCATTGGCGTTGGCACCAGCCACGGCGTGTACACGAGCGATCCGCACATCGAGCAGTCCGTGGTCAAGGCCATCCGCGACGCTGTCGACGTGCCGCTGGTCCTGCACGGTACCTCTGGTGTGCCCGATGAGCAGGTTGCCGAGGCTGTGAAGAACGGCATCTGCAAGGTCAACTACGCCACCGAGCTGCGTCAGGCCTACACCAAGGGCTTCATGGCCTACATGGCCGAGAACCCCGCCTGCTTCGACCCCAAGAAGCCGGCCAAGGAGGGCATGCGCGAGATCACCGAGCTGGTTAAGATCCGCATGACCAACCTCAACTCTGTGGGCAAAGCAGAGTAACAGCAAGGGTACTCCGACTCGCTACATATCCCGGGGAGGGACGAGGGCTTAGTTCCCCAATCGTCCTCGGGCATGCAAAAAGCCTCGCTGCGCACTTCGTGCGGCGAGGCTTTTTGCCCCCTGCGGAAAGATTGGGGAACTAAGCCCTCGTCCCTCCCAAGTTGACCTGCTCGAGGTCGTCGCCCTTGTGGCGTTAGGTCTGAAAATAATAAGAAGCCTTCGCGCTGCGGAATAATTTTGGAAACTAAGTACGGGACCCGCCCAAACCGTCCTGCTCAATCGCCCTTGTGGCGTTGGGGCTAAAAGGGTGGGACGCGTGGGTTATTTGGTTGTTAGGGTTAGTAGGTCGTTGGGGGTTTTGAGGTTGTAGGTGGCGTTTGGGATATCTTGGTGTGATCCCCATGCCGCTCTGGCAAAACTGACCCCTGCTGAAGTTGCGCATTGTTCGTCGTAGACGGTGTCGCCAACGTAGACGACGTTGCCAGGATTCGCACCCGTACGCCGGAGATATTCGAGCATGGGAGCGGGTGCGGGTTTATGTTCGGTTGTGTCTTCGACAAGGATGATGTGTTCAAAAAACTTATCGAAGCCAAGGGGTGCAATTTCGTCTGTGTATTCGTCGTGCGCACGTGAGGAGACGATGCCAAGTTTGCAGCCGCTATCGGCGAGTGTTGCGATGACTTCAAGCAAACCTGGAAACACGCTGATGGTGCTTTTAAAGCTGGCGGCAACTTGGCACCAGCGATCCAGCGTTGCCTGCGAGTAGATCCCAAGTTTCTCAAGGGCGTTCTTGCCGGGTATGCCGAGGGCAAATTCAAGCTCGTGTCGGGGGAGCGTTTTGCCGGTTTCTTCTTGGACAATCTGGCCAAGCGATGACAGCACGCTTTCTTCTGTATCTGCCAATGTCCCATCAACGTCAAACACGATATAGTCAAAGTGCTTCATATGATTGCTCCTCTCTGTTGTTTGCCTGCAAGTTTGATGCAGTGACAGAAGAAGGGCTAGCGGGATTTCTGCCTGGTGCTATCGAGATTCTGCCTCGCTGCTCGATAGCTCGAAGGAGTGCACCCCATTTGTTCTTTAAATACCTGGCCAAGATGGCTTGCTGTTATAAATCCGCATTGGCGCGCGACTGTCTGTACCGTTCGCGTGGTGTGTGCCAAAAGTTCGCAAGCACGGTTTATGCGGTATGCGCGTAGATATGCCGCCGGGGTCGTTCCTGCACAAGTTTCGATAATGCGGTAACACTCTCTTTCGCTTACGCCGGCTGCAGATGCCATCTGGGGCACATCTATAGCGGCTGCATAGTTTGCGCGGATAAAGTCCAGGATTGCCTTGAACTGTACGTCGCGGCTGGTCATCCAAGAGGCGCCGTCGGAGGAAAAGAGCGGTTCGGCCTTGGCGTAAATCTGAATCCAGAGCTCTGACAAGTTATTTCGAAGCGCCATCTCGTTCTGCGGCCGTTGAAGGTCGTGGCTAAAGGAGCTCTTCAGCAAATCGATAAAGGGCATATCGTCGGGGTTGGTGGGCGACCATTTGAGCACATCGACGCCTCGACATTGCAGCAAAGGATTGATATAGCGCTTTTGAAGGCGTCCCGCGGGATCGCCGAGCATCGACGGCTGAAAGATATGCAGCATTTGAATGGCTGGCGCCGAATTGGGCGATTGCAGCGTGCTGTGCAAAACGCCGCCGTTGATAAAGCCGGCGGACCCTCCCTCAAAGCGTACGTGCTCATGAGCCGCGCGCGTTCGATAGTCAATCGCTCCCTGCTCCATGTAGAAAAGCTCAACTTCGGAATGCCAGTGCCAGGGGACGGAATTGCCCGGATAGCGAGCGAATTCTGCGCGTTCGGCAATATAGGGCCAGTCTTCGGCGGTCTCGGGAAACGCTTCCTCGCGTCCTCCGCGGTGCAATTCTATGTGATCCATGTTTCGCATGGCATCAGTATAAAGCGCGATGGGCTTAGATTGCTCTTGCCTGTTCGGGGAACGCCTTGTCTAGGGATGCTTGGAGCTTTTCGAAGGATGCTCGTAAGTTGAGGCTCTGATCGGCTGAGCGCTTGGTTTTTGTGGTGGGGGAGTCGAGGAGACCGTTTCTCTGTGTCGGGGGGAAGGAGAAAAGGTTTGCATGTTTTAGGGATGGCTGCTGTGCTGCGTCATTGGAAGAATGCATGCTTATGCGGCCTCCTCGATGTCCACCAAAAGGTTGCGCACAGGGTGTGCTGCTAGGTCCCGTGCGTTGGCAGTATTATGCCGCGGGTGCAGATAAGGAAGTGCTAAAGAAAGGCTTAATGAGGTTTGACGTTGCGATGAAACCGCAGGTAAAAGCTATCGAGTAACACTCTTGAAAGGTTTTGAGCTTAAGGGCTTTCTAAGGTTTATGGCGCGGATGTGGCTCGCCTGCGCGGGGCGTGTGGGCGGCTCGTTCCTAGCGCTGCGGCTCTGCGGCCCGCACCTGCTCGATGACCTTTTCCATAGTGGCGTCGATGCGGTCTTTTTTGAGCTCGCATTCCCAGATGGTTATGGGTGTCCAGCCCATTTGAGTGAGTGCTGTCACGGCAGCGCGGTCGCGCTCGACGTTGCGGCGAAACTTTGCTTCCCAAAACTCAACGTTGCGCTTGGGCTGGCTAGGGTTGCATTTGGGACAGCGGTGCCAAAAGCAACCGTTGACGAAGATGGCGATCTTGCGGCCGGGGAAGGCGATGTCGGGCTTTCCGGGCACCTTCCATTCCAGACGGTATCCCGTAAGGCCCGTTGCGCGCAGGCGCTGGCGTACGAGCAGCTCGGGCTTGGTGTTGGCGCGCTTGTTGCCCTTCATGGACTTTTTGATGGCGGCGCGACGGCGCACCAGTTCGCGCTCGTCGGCGGAGAGGTCGGAGGTATCGATGCCGTCGAGCAGACCGGGCTTGGGACGCTTTTTGCTGCGGCGCTTAGGTGCGCGCTTGGGTTTGGCGGCGGGGTGTTCGGTCGTGGCGGCCTTGGCATCTTTGGTAGTGCTGTTGGCCTCAAGCCGATCTTCCTTCAACTCAATCAGGGCATCAATGAGTCCCTTGTCGGCGGGCATCCATTCCACCGTGGCAAGCGAGGTGCGCGGAATCCAGCGGATATCGAGCTGGCGGTCGTGCTTCTGGGGCTCATCGGATTCATCGGCGAGTGAGCAGTAGTAGCACTCCATGGAGAGATGGAAATCGGGGTAGTCGTACTCAACGGTATAGAAATCACGCAGGTTGGCGACTTTTACCTGCAACTCTTCCATAAGCTCGCGGCGTACGGCGTCCTCGGGCGACTCGCCGCGCATGAGCTTGCCGCCCGGGAACTCCCAAAGTCCCCGCATGTCGCCGTAGCCGCGCTGCACGGCAAGCAGCTCGTCAGATCCATCCTTGCGAATGATCCCAGCGGCAACATGAATAGTCTTCAACAGGAGTCCTCTCTCAACATCAACACGTGACAGGCTAGCTACCCGTACCTTACACAACGGTAAGGCAAGCGTAAGCCATATCGATGGTAGCCGACTCGTCTTCTTGCGACTATAGATGCCGTAGACTAATCGCAAGAAAGGACTCGGTATGCAAACCACGCACATGGCGACCCCGGTACTGGAGGTCGCGCATCTCGAAAAGGTATATGGAGCGCTGGGCAACGTGACCCGTGCGCTCAACGACGTCAGCTTTACCGTCAACCGCGGCGAATTTGTTGGCATCATGGGCGCTTCGGGCTCGGGCAAGTCGACGTTGCTCAACTGCGTGTCGACCATCGATGGCGCCACGAGCGGCACCATCCGCATCAACGGGCAGGACGTAACGCGCATGAAGCAGGCTAAGCTTTCGCAGTTCCGCCGCGAGGAGCTCGGCTTTATCTTCCAGGACTCCAACCTGCTCGATACGCTCACGGCGCGCGAGAACATCGCCCTGCCGCTCACCATTGCCCGCACAAACTCGGCAGAGATCTCGACCCGCGTGCAGGATGTGGCAGCGCGCCTGTCCATCAGCCAGGTGCTCGACAAGTATCCCTACCAGATGTCCGGCGGTCAGCAACAGCGCGTTGCCGCGGCTCGCGCGCTCGTCACCGACCCCACCATGATCATGGCCGACGAGCCCACCGGCGCCCTCGATTCTAAAAGCGCTCGTCTGCTGCTCGAGAGCCTGGAGGCCCTCAATCGCCGCCTGCGCGCCACCGTGCTCATGGTCACGCATGACAGCTTTGCCGCCAGCTACACGAGCCGCGTGTTGTTTATCCGCGACGGCAAGATCTTCACCGAGCTGCGCCGCGGCGACACCGACCGCCGAGAGTTCTTCGACCGCATTATGGAGGTCGTTGCCATGATGGGCGGTGAGGGCTCCGATGCTCTGTAAACTCGCTTGGGGCAACGTCCGCCGCGCCGGCCGCGACTACCTCGTCTACCTTTTGACGCTCACCCTGGGCGTTACGGTCTTCTATGCCTTTAACACCATCTCGATGCAGGTCGACATCGCCGGAATCGATGAAAAGGGCTTGGCGCAGGTAATGGGCAGCATGCTCGGTGACCTGACGTACTTTTTGGCCGGTGTCATGGCCTTTTTGATGGTGTACGCCAATAACTTCATCATGAAACGCCGCAAGAAGGAGTTTGGCCTGTACCAGGTGCTCGGCATGGGGCGCGGGCGCGTCGCCACGATCATGGCGCTCGAGACCGTGATAGTGTCGGTCGTGGCCTTTGTCGCCGGCATTGTGCTGGGTGTGGGACTCTCCCAGCTCATGACGTTCTTTACGGCCTCGCTCTTTAAGACACAGATCGCCAATTTCCACTTCTTTTTCTCGATGCATGCGTTCAATCTGACCCTTGTCTGCATGCTCGTAATGTTTGTGCTCACGCTACTGCTGAACCTTCGCGCCGTGCGTCGTACCAAACTCATCGAGCTTATGGGTGCCGAGCGTCGCAACGAGAGCATCAAGACACGCAACCCCTGGATTGCGATTGCCATCTTTGCCGTGGGCGCGGTGCTTGTGGGCGTGGCCTATTACCGTCTGCTACGTGATGGGTTCCCGCTAACCGCGACGGACAGCAAGCTGCAAGATGCCATGAACCAGTTTGGCATTACGACCGCTATGGTTACCGTGGGCACCTTTGCCCTGTTCTGGGGACTCTCGGGCATGCTCATTAAGCTGCTGCAGAGCCTGCGCAGTGTGTATTGGCGCGGCCTCAACATGTTTACCGTGCGCCAGCTTGCGGCCAAGGTCAACACGGTGTGCTTTTCGATGGGCGTCATCGCGATGCTCCTGTTTTTGGCCATCACCTCGGTGACGTGCGGTATGTCGATTGCCAACGTGATGAACGAGAATCTGGAGCGCTATAATCCGGCCGACATGTCGCAGACGTATGTCTATTACACGCCCGATACGCTCGACTTCTACAAAGAGTCTTTCAATCCGTCTGAGGCCGATCGAATGGTGCTGGCCGATAGTACGGTCGATTTGTACTCCGCATGGCACGGCGATCCATGGCACGGCGATCGTAAGGGCAAGTCGGCGGACAACAACGACGAGACCGGCAAGAAGGTCGATATCGCCGATGTTGCCGGTGAGCATGTGCAGATCGATTCGTATCTGAGTTACCCATTTGGCGGCTCGAATCCTTCGGTGACCCCAAGTGAGATGTGCAAGATCATGGGCGAAAAGCTTCCCAAGGCGTTCGGGGGTAGCAATGCCGATACGATGGGTCTGTTTGTGACGCCGGCAAGCCAGTACAACAAACTGCGTCAGATGATGGGCGAGGAGCCGGTGCACATCGGTCACGACCAGTATCTGCTCACGTGTGATATGGGCGGCGAGCTGGTCGACCTGTACACCAAGTATATGGCTGGCGGCCATGCCCTTACCTTGGGCGGGCATACGCTCAAGCCCGCAACCGATAAGTCGGACGAAGATACGGCGGCCATCGCCAACTCGGCGATGGGCAGTAATCCGGGTACCGTCGTCGTTGCCGACGAGCTGTTGTCCCAACTTAATCTGCAGCCGTATTCCAGTAGCCTGCTCGTTAACTACAAACAGGGGATGGATACGACCGAGGCAGACGAGAGTATTAAATACACTGTGCTCGACAATCTGCTCGTTGACGGCAAGGAGCCGGGGTCGTGGGGAATCTTCATCACACGCTCCGAGATGTACACGCAAGCAGCGCAAATGAACGGTCTTATTAGCTACCTAGCCATCTACATCGGCTTTGTATTGGTCGTTGCATGCGCGGCAATTCTGTCGATCCAGCAACTCTCCAACGTGGCCGACGGCAGCCGCAGCTATCGCGTGCTGGCGCAGATCGGCTGCGACGACCGCCAGATTCGCCATTCGGTGATGGCGCAGCAAGCGGTGTTCTTCCTGTTCCCGCTGGCGGTGGGCTTGGCGCACTCCTTTGTGGCACTTAAGGTGATCATCGAGCTGGTGAGCATATTCGGAAATATGAGCATCGGCGGCACCGTGGGCCTCACCTGTGCAATCTTCCTGGCAGCATACGGTGGCTACTTCCTGGTGACCTACCTCATGAGCGCCGGCATGGTACGAGCCGCCATCGCTACCCGCTACAGCGAGTAACAAGCGGGCAAAACCGTCGCAAAATTAGAGGCGTATGACCGTCGCGAAGGGAGCCGGGCGCCTTTCGCGGCGGTTTTTTGCCTATCTGGTGTGTCTCGGATGCAAGTGAGTAGACTTTTTTGAACTTGCCGAGCACATCGCGACAAATGATCTATAAAACTGCAGGTCAGAGCTGTGGCGTTTTGGGGCGTGCTTGGCCTCCTGCAAAAAGCTTACTCACTTGGTTTTTCTGCTAAAAGACCGCCACGAGGGAAGGCAGCTCCCCCCGGGTGGTCGTTGGGGACGTTCTTAAACGACTAGTCAAACAAGAACGTCCCCAACGACTACCCCAAGGAATGTCCCTGACTGCCGGCAGAAAAGGAACGTCCCTAACTGCCGCATCCGGAGCAAGACAACGCCGCAGGTAGAGGACGGATAGCGAGCGGGTCGCATTTGAGACAAGGTGACGTGAAACGAAAGGGCGCTGACCTTCTGGTCGCGCCCTTGAGGTTGAACGTCAGATTGTACAGGTGCGGCCCGCGCAGCGTCGGCCGGTTACGGCGTTTGGTAAAACGCCGTAACTCTAAATACGTTCCGCGATCTCGTGGATGAGGTAGTCGGTCTTTTCCCAGCCCAGACACGGGTCGGTGATCGACTTGCCAAAGACGCCGCCGTCGACCGGCTGGTTGCCGTCCTCCAGGTAGGACTCGATCATAAAGCCCTTGACCAGCTTGGAGATGGACTCGTTGCGGCGGCAGCTGTCGAGCACCTCCTTGCAAATGCGATACTGCTCCAGCGGACGCTTGCCCGAGTTGTCGTGGTTGCAGTCGATGACCGCTGCGGGATTGGCATAGCCGGCGTGCTCGGTATAGCGCTCGGCCAGGCGCTCCAGATGCTCGTAGTGGTAATTGGGGTAGGTGCGCCCATCGAGGCCGATGTAGCCACGCATAACGGCGTGCGCGAGCGGATTGCCGTCGCACTCGACCTCCCAGTTGCGGAAGATGAAGCTCTGGTGCGCCTGCGCGGCGTAAATGGAGTTGAGCATAACGGTGGTAGAGCCGGCGGTGGGGTTCTTCATACCCACGGGTACCGAAATGCCGCTCGACACCAGGCGATGCTCCTGGTTCTCGACCGAGCGTGCGCCCACGGCAACATAGCTCAGCAAGTCGACGAGGTACTGGTAGTTGGACGGATAGAGCATCTCGTCGGCGGTGAAGAAGCCCGTTTCCTTAATAACGCGCAGGTGCATATGGCGGATGGCCTTGACGCCCTCGAGCAAGTCGTCGGGGGCCTCGGGGTTGGGGTTGTGCAGCAGGCCCTTGTAACCGGTGCCCTTGGTACGCGGCTTATTGGTGTAGACGCGCGGAATGATGATGAGCTTGTCCTTGACCTCCTCGGCGGTCTTGGCCAGTCGGTTCATGTATTCAAGTACCGAGTCCTCGCGGTCGGCAGAGCACGGGCCGATGATGAGCACCTTGCGTGCGTCCTCGCCGGTAAAGACTTTGGCGACCTCGGCGTCAAATGCCTGCTTTTTGGCGGTAAGCTCGGCAGAAAGCGGCATTTCCTCGCGGATCTCCATGGGGATCGGCAGCTTGCGTTTAAATTCCATGGCCATAGGGGCCTCCTCAATCTATAGAAAGAGCAATAAGCGTATTGTTGAGTGTTCGGCATTATCCGCTGTCGCACGCTAAAGTGCAAGTCCTTGTCACCCCGAAACCTGCCAAAAAGGGACAGGTTTATTTTGGCAGGTTTTA
>UQUD01000028.1 GCA_900544225.1 uncultured Collinsella sp. | reverse complement strand
TGGTAGCCCGTACCAGATTCGAACTGGTGATCTCCGCCTTGAGAGGGCGGCGTCCTAAACCGCTAGACGAACGGGCCATATGTAGCAAATGCAATGGCTGGGATGGAGGGAGTCGAACCCCCATTGACGGAACCAGAATCCGCTGTCCTGCCATTAGACGACATCCCAATGACTGCATCGCTGCGCTCGGCTGTGCCTTTGCGCAAGAAAGAAATATACGGGAAGTCTCGCCGTGACGCAAGCCCCAATTTTGACTTTTTTGAAATTCAGTCAAATTGGCCTAATTTAGTCCAACCCGTGAAGGACCTGTGAAGCCAACCGCTGTACACGAAGGGCAAAACGCCGTGAGCGCTAGCCGTCAACCGTTGGCAGATTCTACCGTGAAAACGATAGCACCAGGCAACACAATCGAAGTATCAATGATCGCGTAGATATCGAGGCACCATGGACGAAGAGCTTGATTACCTATGGGAGACCCTGGGCCTCGAGATCACTGCCGACCTTTGGCCCGAACGGGACAAAATTCACCCCACGTTACGCCCCGCCATTACTGTGGTGCAGGCAAAATACCGCCATGCATCCTTTTTGATCATGCGGATGTCATGGCACGCGGGACTCCCCGACCTTAAGCGAATCCAGGCAAGCCTCGTCGAGTTGTCCGGTATGCCGACCGTCATATCCGAGGCGCACCTGGAGCAGCGCCAGCGCGAGCGACTGCAACAGCAGCGGATTCCCTTTATCTGCCCCGGCGTTCAGGCATATCTGCCCTTTATGGACGAGGAGTACTGGAGCGGCAAGCCCAACAAACACGTAAAGGTCTACGATCCGCACGAATGGGCACAGCTGGCGGACTGACTGGGGCAGGCCCGCCGGCGGAAAGTGCGTCCCAGATTTCAAGCTCAAACTGGTCCCTACTTTCCCGTCGAGCCCTCAACCGGAAACCGTGTCCCGCAATCGAAGCTCAGAATGGGACGTGCTTTCCGCAACCGGCCACTTTGGGAAAGTGCATCCCATTCTGGAAGCGAATTCCGGGTCGCACTTTCCGCAGCCGCTACAGCAACGCCTCGGCCCAAGCCGCTTCCCTAAAGCCGGGAATCGCAAAGTCGTCGCCCACCAGCAGCGGACGCTTGACCAGCATGCCGTCGGTCGCCAGCAGCTCGTAGCACTCCCGATCCGTCATGCCCGCATCCAGACGCGCCTTCAGGCCCAGCTCTCGATATTTCATGCCCGACGAATTAAAGAAGCGCCGCACCGGCAGCCCCGAACGAGCAATCCAGGTCGCAAGCTCATCAGCCGTGGGATTGTCCAAAACGATATCGCGATCGATATACTCTACCCCATGTTCGTCCAGCCATGCCTTGGCCTTCTTACAGGTCGAGCACTTGGGATATTCAACAAGCAGTACGGTCATGGGAATCCTCCGAATATAGATCGGCCAACGCGAGCACACGCCACACGAGGCGCCTTCGTATGATGGGCCAATTGTAGCCCACGGGTCACACGCTAAACGAACCGTACCCCGAATCCGCGTTTGCTGAACGGCAGTAGCTCCATTGCCTCGGGCGTGATATGGCCCGCAACGTTCATGCGCTCGTCACCGGGAAGATCGACCCGCGCAATCTCAAGCTCGCCTTCGTAGCGCCCATATCCGCTATTGCTCACAGCGATCGACCCCGCCTTTCGCGGCAGGCCGGCTCCGGCATCCGTCGGCACGGAATCCGGCTTAAGCGTCGTACGTGACTCCTGAGACCTAAAGATGAAGACGCTCGAGTCGGGCCGGTCGTGATGAATCTGCCCGCGCGCATAGGCATAACCGGGCTCAAGCTCGCATTGCAGGTCCACGTATCCGGCGGAAACTTGAGCAAACTGCGCCCAGCCCGCATCGGATAGATCGGGGTCGCCGACCAACACAATGTCGCAATCGGCGCCATGTGCAAGCTCAAGCATATTGAGAGCAACCTTTGACGCGCGACCGCGCTGCGCCTCGACCGTCGGCAGTCCCTCGAATACCGGCCCGCGAACGTTAGCATCACCCGGCACAAAAGCCATGATTTCGAATCCAAGCGCCGCAAGACGAAGATTCACCCGAGCAATGTCCTCCAGAGCTAAACCGGTATAAGGCTTGGGGTAAAAATTGTGGCAGGCGGCAAAACGAGTCACATCGGCACCAGCCTCACGCCACGATGCGATTTCATCAGAACTCACCGTCGATGCATTGACCACAATGTGAAATACACCGGACAGCTCCGCGACCCGCTGGGCGCTAAAGCCATAGTCCAAACGAAGGTATTCCAACCCCAGATCGCGCAGGTCCTCGATGCGCTCAAGCCCGAGCAAATCGCACGTGCGAGGCCCCACATCGGCAATGAGCGCAATGCCGCGGGCGGAAAGCAGCGACAGCACATGACGGACCTTATCGGCATACGCCGCTCCCCCATCCTCGGGAATATGCAGCGAGGTGAACGCATAGCGCGCACCCGCCGCGGCACCATGTTCAATCGTCCGCTCAATATCCTGCAGAGGGCTGGAAAGATAAATCGAAATACCCGTTTTCACGCTTCAACGCTCCTTTAAAAAAGGCCGGCGGAGCAGCTAGCCCCGCCGGCACAACCATAACATCAAGAAATCTGCCGCGCGCCGCGAACCCCGAGCAACACGGCTCGCGATATCAAACTACTCGCCAAAGAACTCGTTGATCTTCTGCTCGTCGACACCGAAGAACCACGTCAGGACAAAGCCGGCGGCATAGGCAAGCAGCATAGCGGCAACGTAGCCGAGCTGCTGGCCAGGAACGACGATCAGCAGGCCAAACAGACCGGAAACGCCCTGAGAAACCGTGCCGATGTGAAGCAGCGCCGCGAGCGCGCCGCCAAATCCGGCACCCAGGCAGGCCGTCACAAACGGACGAACGAGCGGCAGCGTAACAGCATACATCAGAGGCTCGCCCACACCCAGGATTCCAACGGGAATGGACTCTGCGACGTACTTCTTGAGCTTGGCGTTCTTGGTCTTAAAGTACAGCGCCAAACCGGCACCGACCTGGCCGCCGCCAGCCATCATAAGGATGGGAAGCAGGTAATTGATACCCTTGGTAGCGCCGTCGGGATCGTTGAGCATAGCGTGGATCGGCGTGAGCGCCTGATGCAGGCCGACGGACACCAGCGGCAAGAAGCCTGCCGACAGGATATAGCCGCCCAGGACGCCCAGCTTCTCGAAGATAAAGGTCAAAACGCTAAAGATGGCAGTCGTCAGCCATGCGCCAACCGGCTGGATGACGAGCATCAGAGCAAAGGCGCCGATGATGAGCACCAGTAGCGGAGACAAGAACGTGTCGAGTGCGTTGGGCATAACCTTGCGAATCTGACGCTCCATCCAGGCAAAAAATGCGCCAGCGATGAGAGCCGCGATCATGCCGCCCGCTGCGGGGTTGTACTGCGCACTGGTGAGCGGCAGCAGAATGGCAGTGGCAGGATCAGCCGCGCCAGGCGCAAGCAGGGGCATGGCACTGTTGGCGATACACATCATGCCGGCGATGCCGCCCAGCGCAGCGGAGCCACCAAACTCACGTGCCGCGTTATAGCCCACCAAGATGGGCAGATAGGCAAACAGGGCCCAGCCCATGGAACGAATGCCCTGGTACCACCACTCGCCTGCAAGCGCGCCTGCCGTCGAGACGTTAATGACGTTGCAGATACCGTTGATGAGGCCAGCCGCAATGATGCCGGGAAGCAGGGCGACGAAGACATTGGAAATCTTCTTGAGGAAGGCCTGAACCGGCTTAGACTCGTACTTGGCCTTCTGCGCGGCCTTGTTTGTGGCCGCAGCGTCAACCACGCTCTCGTCGGCAACGCCTTTCGCAAGGCCAGTGAGCTTGGAGAACTCCTCGAGCACCTTATTCACCTTGCCCGGACCCAGCACGATCTGCATCGTGTCGTCCTCGACCAGGCCCATCACGCCGTCGAGTGCCTTAATGCCCTCCGTGTCGACGTTGCCCGCGTCTTTGACGGTCACGCGCAGGCGCGTCATGCACGCCGCGTTTGCCAGCACGTTGTCTTTACCGCCCAAAAGGTCCAGCAGCTTTTGAGCCAGCTCTTTGTTCGTCATAACTCCTCCTTGTATTGGGTATCTCGTCTGGATGTCATATCAGCTCGCGCCGCGCACCTATTGGGCTCGGCATTGCTTTTCTCATGGCCACTCACCGCAGCACGGACATGGCCTCGCGCCCGCTCAAGAGCTACCGTAGCCTGCTCGGCATCGCAGTCCAGCAGTATCGAGACAATAGCGGTTTTTACGTGGCCGCCGGCATCTGCAAGCGCCTGAACAGCGCGCTCGCGCGTGCAGCCGGTCGCCTCCATCACGATGTTCTGCCCGCGCACCACCAGCTTCTCGTTCGTCTGCTGCACATCGACCATCAGGTTTTGGTATACCTTGCCGATCTTGACCATGGCACCGGTCGAAATCATGTTGAGAATGAGCTTTTGAACCGTTCCCGCCTTGAGCCTCGTTGAGCCGGTCAGCACCTCGGGACCGGGCACGGGCTCAATGGCAAGATCTGCGCTCTCCCCGATCTTCGACCCTTGGTTGCAGGCAATTGCAATGGTCTTGCACCCAGTTGCCTTGGCGTACACAAGTCCGCCCACCACATAAGGAGTACGGCCGCTTGCCGCCAGGCCAACGACAAGATCCTTGTCCGAGAGCCCACGCTCCCGCAGGTCGCTCGCGCCAAGCTCCTCGCTGTCTTCGGCACCTTCGACAGCCTTGATAAACGCCGTCTCGCCTCCGGCAATGAGCCCGACAATCAGATCGGGTGACACGCCAAACGTGGGCGGACACTCCGAAGCGTCGAGTACGCCCAGACGACCGCTGGTGCCTGCGCCCATGTAAAAGACGCGCCCTCCGCGCTCGAGTGTCTCAGCAGCCCAGTCGATTGCTGTGGCAACCTGGGGCAACACTTTCGTGACCGACTGGACGGCACGAAGATCCTCATCGTTCATCGTCGTGACGATTTGCAGCGATGTCATCGTATCGAGGTCCATTGACCTTTGATTACGCTGTTCGGTCGTGAATTTTGTTAAATCGAGCATTTCATTCACCTCATCTTTCCTGTTTCTCGATGTAGTTTTGCTTAATGACATGCGTCGCCCGTTCGTAGTCGCTGGCAACGTAAGCAGCGTACAGGGCATCGACAACCATAAGCTGGGCCATACGCGAAGCCATGGCACCGCTGCGGACCAAGGGTTCACTCGCAGCGACGCCGAGCACGGCATCGGCCATGGTGGCAAGCTTGGATGATCCATCTACTTTGGTAACGGCCACGACGGGACAGTTGTGACGTTGAGCCTCGGCGGTGCAGTCCAGCACCTCTTGCGTCAAGCCCGAGTAGCTAAAGGCGATTGCCATATCGCCCTCATGCATGTTCTTGGCACATAAGAGCTGATCATGCCAGTCGTCGTACAGATGGCACTCTTTGTCGACACGCATGAGCTTTTGCGCCAGGTCGTGCGCGACCAAACGAGAGGCACCAATACCGAACAGATTGACCGCGCGTGCCCGCTTAAGACGGGCCGCGCATCGCTCCAAGACGGTGTAATCGAGCGTTCGCGCCGTCGCCTCAATCGTGCGCACGTTGCTTTTCATCACCTTCCCCACGATACGTTCGACGCTGTCATCCATGGAGATGTCCTCGAGGGCTACGTCTTTCTTGTCACCTAAGAGCGCCAGCTCGGCAATCAGTTCGCGCTGGAACTCCTTGTAGCCCGCAAAACCCAAACGCTTGCAAAAGCGCAAAATGCTCGAGGGCGAGGAGAACGTGACATCGGCAAGACCGCGGACGGACAGCCCGACCACCTCGTGCGGATGAGCGCTTACATATGCGATGACATTGCGTTCCGCCGGGCTCGCGCTGAGCTCACGCTCGCGAAGCCGCAAAAGCAATCCGTTTGCCATCTCAAACACCTCCGTTGAGAAGAATTAAAGACCAACGAACGATTCGTACCG
The DNA here is from genome assembly GCA_900544225.1 of uncultured Collinsella sp. GTDB lineage: Bacteria > Actinomycetota > Coriobacteriia > Coriobacteriales > Coriobacteriaceae > Collinsella. The sequence continues at coordinate 15,142 of UQUD01000028.1, read as the reverse complement.
GATACAAACAGCTTTTGCGGTACATTGTGCCGCATCGTGGCGCACAAAGGGCGAGCGTTCTACCGCTCGCCCCTCAAATCCGACCGCTCGGAAATACGCGCGACACATAATAATTCAAAGAGGTTGCATTATCAGAAACGGGTTTGTTACCGGCTAGCGCCTCGCATGGGCGCCGATCGGCCGAGTCGCATGGCGCACCAACGCCGCTGCCAGCAATACCAACAGCATGGCGGTGACATAGCCCGCAGCATCGAATCCTAAATCGATAACGTCGAAATGCCTGCCGGGAACAAAGATCTTATGCACCTGATCGCCAACGGAGCAGGCGGCGCAAAAGAGCAATACGGGCACGCAACGGGAGCATACGCTCCACGGACGCCTGGAAAGGCAAACCACGACCACCGAGGCGAACAACCCGACGAAGAAAAATTCTACGGTATGGGCAACGCGACGGACGTTCGTGCCCACCCACATGCGAATGGAAGCAAGTCGGCCAGACCGGACATTCGAGGCAGCCGAATCGGTGCCCCCGGTCATTCCGTTCTCCGCCTGAGCTTCACCCGTGGCATCGACAGCCTGAACGCCCGTAGCCTGGCCCTCCACCACACGCGCGGTAGACTCGCTCAGCAACGACGTCTCCGCCGCGTCTTGCTCCGTCAGCACCCAGATACCCGCCAGCGTTGCAGCGAACAGAACGATCGCGGTCCATCCGATTATTTGTTTTATGCGCGCCAAGGGCCAACCTCCTTTTTTGAATATCAGCGAGTGTAGCCCCAAATGACATCGTCACCGTATCAATATTTGAATCGCAACAGGAAGCGACAAAGCGACGCAAAACCCTACCCCGCCTCGCGCATCCAGCGATCGAACGTCCCCACGCACACGCCCAGGCACTTTGCTGCCTGGCTGCGGGTAATATCGCCCGCCTCATAGCTATCGCGCACCAGCTCAAACTGAGGAGGGCATGGCTTGCGAGGTCGACCGAAACGGACCCCTCGCGCCCGCGCCGCTGCAATCCCCTCCGCCTGGCGCCGATGGATATTCTCGCGCTCCACCTGCGCCACGTAGCTCAGCAGCTGCAGCACAATATCAGCAATCAGGGTGTTAGTCACATCCGGCGCGCCGCTGGCCCTGGCGCGCGTGTCAAGCAATGGCATATCCAACACCACAATGGCAACCCCGAGCACCTTGGTAATGCGTCGCCATTCCTCAAGAATCTCGGAGTAATTACGGCCAAGTCGGTCGATAGAAAGCACCACCAGCACGTCCCCGTCTCCCAGGACGTGCAACAGCTCGCGATAACGCGGTCGATCGAAGTCCTTGCCGCTCGCATGGTCGGCATAAATATTCGCCGAGCCCACGCCATAGGCGCCCAGCGCATCCAGCTGCCGATTAAGATTCTGATCGCGCGAACTCACCCGCGCATAACCGTACACCGTCGCCATCTCATCCCCGCTTTCTTGTAAACCTGCCAAAAGGGACAGGTTTATTTTGGTAGGTTTTACCTCTCAAATAGCAGGTAAGCGGGCGGCCGAGCAGACGGCAAGGTAGCCACGATTCAAATGCGAAGGGCGGTCCCGAAAGGCCGCCCTCCGCTCCCCCACCATGAGTCAGGATTTGGCTAATGGATAAGCTTAAAGTCCAAGTGCCCACGCGTGGTATTGACGCGCGAGACCTCGATAATCACGCGCTGCCCCAGCTCGTAACGGGTGCCCGTGTCGGCACCTGTGAGCGTGAGCGCGTCCTCGTCGAACTCGAACCACTCGTTGCCCAGACTCTTGATCGAAACCAAGCCTTCGACCTGCGTTAGGTCCAAGCGCACAAAGAGGCCCATGCTGCTAACCCACGAGACGGTTCCGGCATAGCGCTCGCCCAGACGGTCCTCATAGTACTGGGCAATCTTGATCTTTTGCGTCGCATGGCTGGCGGCATCTGCCGCGCGCTCGGCATCGCTGCATGCGCGGCAGATCTGCGGCAGAATGCGCGGCAGTGACTCGCGCCCCTTGCCGATCAGGCGCGGCGTACGGACCAGGGCGTCCTTGCCGCCCAGCTGCTCATAGGCCAACTGCAGCTTGAGTACGCGGTGCACCACCAGATCGGGGTAGCGACGGATGGGACTCGTGAAGTGACAGTAGCACGGCGCGGCGAGCGCAAAGTGGCCCTCGTTGCGCGGCTTGTACAGCGCGCGCTGCATGCTGCGCAGAAGCAGCGTGTTGACGAGCGGTGCGTTGGCCGTACCGGCGGCAGCATCGACTGCAGCCTGCAGCTCATCGGGACTCCCCAGGGCAATTCCGGCAGCACGGCGATCGTCGATGATGCCGAGCTGCGCCAGCGCAACGGCGGCACCGTGCAGGCTATCGGGGCTCGGATCCTCATGCACGCGATAGCAGGCCTCGATATCACGGTCTGCCAGCCACTCTGCAACGCACTCGTTGGCGAGCAGCATGGCTTCCTCGATAAGCGACGTGGCACACGAACGCTCACGCGCCACAATCTGCACGGGTACTCCGTCCTCACCCAACAGAGCGCGAATCTCGGCCGTGTCAAAATCGACTGAGCCGCGGGCGCGACGGATACGACGGCGGAGTTCGGCGAGTTCGTTGGCGGCGACAAGGAAATCGCCGAGGTCGACGTTGTAGCCGCGGGCGGCCTCCTCGCACGCAAGACCGCGCTCAAGCGCTTCCTCGCGCGAGGTCTCGGCAGCCGCAACATCCTCGGCCGCACCCTCCAGCACCGAATACTCAACCGCGCCGGCACGCACCAGCAGCGCCTCGGCGCCGTCATAGTCCATACGCACACGCGAGCGAATCACGCTGGGGTACGGATCGTAATGCCGCACGCGACCCTGCGCATCGAGCTCGATATCGACGGTAAACGCAAGACGGTCCTCGTCAGGGCGAAGCGAGCACAGGTCACAGGACAGGCGTTCGGGCAGCATGGGAAGCACGCGATCGGCCAGATACACCGATGTCGTACGATGACGAGCCTCAAGATCGATATGCCCGTCCCAAGCCACATAGTGTGAAACGTCGGCGATATGCACACCTAGCTTGTAGCCACCCTCGGGCGTGCGCTCCAGCGAAATGGCGTCGTCAAAGTCGCGCGCGTCGACTGGGTCGATCGTGATGACAAAGCGGTCGCGCAGATCGCGGCGGAGCGGGTCCTTAAGCGCCGCGGACACATCGAGCGAAAGCCCCTCGGCCTCGTCCAGCGCGGCCTCGGGATAGCTATCGGTATAGCCGTAACGCGCCATCACATATTGAACGCCCAAATCGGGCGCGTCATCTCCGCCAATGCGGCGTTCGATCGTCACAGTGCCCGATTCCAGGCGCGTCGGGTAGGTCAAAATGCGCGCGACAACGGCATCACCCGGGTGGACACCCAGACGATCCGCCGAGGTATCCTCGGGCAAAATGAAGAAGTCAGCCTTCAAGCGCGAATCGAGCGGCTCGATCACACCGAGCGGACCGGCGGTCTGGTACGTACCCACCACGCTTATGGCTGCGCGCTCAACCACGCCTTCGATCACGGCGCGCCGCTCACCGTGCGGGCTGTTCTTAATGCTCACGGCAACGGTATCGCCGTCCATGATCTCACGCTTGCCGCGACCCATGACCTTGTAGTCGCCATTCTCGGTTATGACATAGGCACTGTGCTCATGGAGCTGCACGCGCCCGGTCAGGCTCGGACGGCGTTCGCTGCGCACCGGCCCGCGCTTATTGCGAGCTCCACGCTTATGCTTGTTATTGCGCCCCATGGCGCCTCCTAACTATCGATTGCGAACTCCAAAGAGTCTACCCAGATGATTCGCTTTCCTGCCGTCCCCTAGGGATCAAAAAACGGGCCGCCCCATAAGAGACGACCCGTTGGAAGGGATGAATTCCAGGCATGCCTACACGCGCAGGTAGCGACGCATGGCGATGGCAGAACCAAAGAGGCCGATAATCACGCCGACCAGAATCAGCGCAGCATAGGTCACCAGGTAGTACTGCATCGGCAGGGCAAACGACATCCAGCCGATGCTCTCCTGCAAACGCGGAATCATCAGATTGCGCAGCAGCTCCAGAACGCCGATGGAAAGTAGCGAGCCCAAAATGGCCTGCAGTACGCCCTCGGTGATAAACGGGCCGCGAATGAAGCCGTTGCTGGCGCCGACCAGACGCATAATCGCAATCTCACGACGACGCGCCGTAATGGACAGGCGAATCGTGTTGTTGATAAAGATGAACGCGATAAAAGTCAGCAGGCCAACGAGCACCACGGCGGCGATGCGGATGTAGTTGGTCACCTGGAACAGGCGGCTCACTTCCTCCTGGCCGTACAGCACGCTCGCGTTGACGTCGCCGTCATCCGCGATCTTCTGGAAATCGGCATCCTTCTTGAGCTTCTTTGCCGTGCTCTCGACCTTGGACGGATCGTCCATCTCAATAGCGAAGGAAGCCGGCAGCGGGTTCTGGCCATCGAGCGCGCTCATGGTGGCGTCGGCGTTGCCCGACATCTTGCTCGTATACTCGGCCAGCGCGTCGTCCTTGTCCTTATAGGTCACGGACTTGACGTTATTCCACGTCTTAAGCTCGGCCTCAAAAGCCTGAACATCGGCCTGATCGGCGTCATCACTAATGAACGCGTTGATGACAACCTGATCCTCGACGGTGCCGATCACGGAGTTCAGCATCGCAGAGCCCATGATGAACAGGCCGATGATAAACAGCGAAAGGAAGATCGTGATGACGGCGCCGAGCGAGGTAGTCCAGTTACGGAAGAAGTGGCTGATTGCCTCTTTGAAGGAGTAGCCCACGTTAGTTGGTGCCATAGTTGCCGTAACCTCCCCTCTCCTGGTCGCGGATAACGTGGCCGCCCTCGAGGGCGATCACGCGACGGTGCATGCTATCGACCATCTCGCGGTCGTGCGTGGCGACGATCACGGTGGTGCCGGTGCGGTTAATACGCTCGAGCAGCTTCATGATGCCCAGCGAGATCGCCGGGTCGAGGTTACCCGTGGGCTCGTCGCAGATCAGCAGCGGCGGACGGTTGACCATAGCGCGGGCGACGGCAACGCGCTGCTGCTCGCCACCGGAAAGCTGGTCGGGCAGCGAGTCCATCTGATCGGCCAGACCGACCAGACGCAACACCTCGGGCACCTGGCTGCGAATGACGCCCTTGGGCTTGCCGATGCACTGCAGGGCAAACGCCACGTTTTCGTAGGCGGTCTTTTGCGGCAGAAGCTTAAAGTCCTGGAACACGGCGCCAATCTGGCGGCGCAGGAACGGAACCTTGCGGTTCTTGATCTTCATGAGGTCCTGACCGGCAACCAGGATGCGGCCGCTCGTCGGCTTGACGTCGCGGTTGAGCGTCGACAGCAGCGTGGTCTTACCCGAGCCGGAGTGACCGACCAGGAAGACGAACTCGCCCGGATAGATCTCGATGTTGATGTCGTCGAGTGCAGGCTTGTTGGGCTGTGCCGGATAGATCTTGGTGACATGCTCCATAAGAATGACGGGCTCGACACCGGCCTGCTTGGCCATCTTCTTGCGGCTGGCCTGCGGATCGATGGGCGCAAACACCGACGTAAAATCGGGGTTGTTGAGCGCGTTATCGAGGCTTGCGACCTCGGCTGCCTGATCGCTCTCGACCACCGGGGCAGCAGGCTGCGTGGGGTCGGGAATAGCGGCAAAGAGACCGGACTGCGCAGGCTGAGGAGCCGGCGTCGCAGGGGCCAAGGGGTCGGGAATGCCGGCCATGGTAGGCTGCGGCGTGGCGGCACCAGCCTGAGGCTGCTCCACGCGAGCGGTCACGGCCTGAACGGGCTCAAAACCCGCCGTGCCGGAAAGCGCGACATCGCTGGTTGGATTGTAGGCAAAGGGATCGGATGCCGGCTGTGCCTGATCTGCCGGCTGAGCGGGGGCCTGAGCAACAGGCTGGCCCTCTGAATCCGGAGTGGCGAAACGACTGCCCTGGACGCCTGCCTGCGTCTTGGGGGCATCATCGCCCGCACCGGAGGTACGGAAGTGGTTACCCACTGGTGCTCCTTATCGTCGTGCGTTTAAACTACATGAGCGCTTAGTATTTTAGCAGTATTAGCTTTGCTGCACATAAGAAGCATGGCGTGCTTAGGGATCCCGTCGGCCGGGCACAGGGCTACTCTCCAAATCGTCCTCGGACATGTCGGAGCCCCCGCTGCGCGCTTCGCGCGGCGGGGGCTCCTCCGTCCTGCGGAAAGATTTGGAGAGTAGCCTTGTGCCCGGCCTGCGATAACTAAGGGGTCGCCACGTTTATCTTGGGGTGCTGCATATACAAAGCTGGAAGGGTCTGAATTGCGCTTTGTCGATATATGCCCTTTTCCCTGATGGGACCGTGCTTGAGGGGCGTCTTCATGAGTTGCGGTGAAATAGGGACTGTTTTACCAGTTAAAAGGTCTAATCAGTCCCTATTTCACCGCAACTGAAACAGGGGCGCTCTCCAAGAGAGCGCCCCTGCCGGGTTTCCATAGTACTGGCGAAACAGTTTTATAGTTCTGGCGAAGCAGTCCTTGAGATCCGCCTTGCCTTATGCCAAGAACTCCTTGGTGGTCGCCACGATGTTGGCGGCGTCCAGGCCATACTTGTGCAAGAGCTCGGCACCCGGGCCGGACTCGCCAAAGGTGTCGTTGACGCCGATCTTCTTGAGGGGCGTCGGGCACTGCTCGCACAGGACGTCGGCAACGGCGCTGCCCAGGCCACCGATCACGGAGTGCTCCTCGACGGTCACGACGTGGCCGGTCTTGGTGGCACTCTTGACGATCAGGTCGGCATCGATGGGCTTGATGGTGTGCATGTTGATGACCTCGGCATCGATGCCCTCGGCAGCAAGCTGCTCAGCGGCCTCGAGCGCCTCGCCGACCATCAGGCCGCAGGCGATGATGGTGACGTCGGCGCCCTCGCGCATGACGATGCCCTTGCCTACCTCGAATTTGTAGGTCTCGGGGTCGTTGATAACCGGCGAGGCCAGACGGGCGAAGCGCATATACACGGGGCCGTCGCACTCGTAGGCGGCGCGCGTCACAGCGCGGGCCTCGACATCGTCGGCGGGAACAATCACGGTCATGCCGGGGATGACGCGCATCAGGGCGATATCCTCGCAGCACTGGTGCGTGGCACCATCCTCGCCCACCGAGATACCGGCGTGCGTGGCACCAATCTTAACGTTAAGGTGCGGGTAGCCGATGGAGTTGCGGACCTGCTCAAAGGCGCGGCCGGCGGCGAACATGGCAAAGCTGCTCGCGAAGGCGACGCGACCGGTGGTTGCGATACCGGCGGCAACACCCATCAGGTTGCTCTCGGCAATGCCCACATCGAAGAAGCGGTCGGGGCAGGCCGCCTTGAACTTGCCGGTCTGCGTGGCGGCGGCCAGGTCGGCGTCGAGGACCACAAAGTCATCGTGCTCGTTGGCGAGCTCGACGAGGGCCTCGCCGTAGCTTACGCGCGTGGCGATTTTCTTGACTTCTGCCATCCTAGAGCTCCTCTCCGGCGGCCGTGAGCTCTGCCATGGCCTGCTCAAACTGTTCATCGTTGGGGGCCTTACCGTGCCAGCCCACCTGGTTCTCCATAAAGGAGACGCCCTTGCCCTTCATGGTCTCGGCGATAATGGCGGTCGGCTGACCCTTGGTAGCGCGGGCCTCGGCAAAGGCGGCGCGGATCTGGTCGAAGTCGTTGCCGTCGGCGAGCTCCACCACATGGAACTTGAAGGCGCGGAACTTGTCGGCGAGCGGCATGGGGTCGTTGACCTCCTCGACGGGGCCGTCGATCTGCAGGCCGTTGTGGTCGACGATCACGCAGAGGTTGTCGAGCTGCTGGTTGCCGGCAAACATGGCGGCCTCCCAGACCTGGCCCTCCTCGCTCTCGCCGTCGCCCAGCAGGGCGTAGGTGCGATAGTCGTCGCCCCAGTGTTTGGCGGCAACGGCCATGCCCACGGCGGCGGAAATGCCCTGGCCGAGCGAGCCGGTGGACATGTCGACGCCCGGGGTGTCGTTCATGTTGGGATGGCCCTGCAGGTGGCTGCCGATGTGGCGCAGCGTCTCGAGATCCTCCTTGGGAAAAAATCCACGCTCGGCGAGCACGGCGTACAGACCAGGCGCGCAGTGACCCTTGGAAAGCACGAAGCGATCGCGGTCGGCCTTGCGGGGGTCGGCCGGGTCGACGTTCATTTCCTCAAAGTACAGATAGGTCATGATGTCGGCAGCGCCGAGCGAACCGCCCGGATGGCCGGACTTGGCAGCGTGCACGCCGGTGACGATGCCCTTCCTTACCTCGTTGGCAACCTTTTTGAGCTCTTCGTCGCTCATTGTGCCTTCCTTTCATCCTCTTTAGACAAGATGCGCACGGCACAGAAGGTCGTCCCAACCCAGCCGCGATGCTCGTACGCCATTCATTATGCTGGAAACTGGAAGCTTTACCAGAGTATTTATCATTATTTGAGCAATTTAGCAGGCAGAACCGCTGATGAAACGGTTTACCAATGTGAACGTCTTTTGGATGGAACGCAGTCGATCCTACGCGTTAATGTCCTTGAAGCCCTCGCCGAAGGTTTCCGTGACGTCGGCCACGGTCACGATGGCGCGCGGGTCGCGCTCGCGCACAATGGTCTTGAGCGTGTTGAGCTCGCGACGACTCACGATTACCATGATCACCGGCTTCTCGGCACCCGAGTACATGCCGGTCGCCTTAAACTTGGTGCAGCCGCGACCCAGGCCATACATGATGTCGGCCGCAATATCGGGAAACTTGTCCGAGATGATGAGTACCATACGGCGCCTGTTGCCGCCGTCGACCACGGCATCGATCACGTAGCCGCTAATGACCATCGAAAGGCCCGCATACAGCGCGTTTTCGACCGAGAAGACCGGGGCCGACAGCGCGCACACGGCAACGTCGATCGCCATGACGGTGGAGCCCACCGGTAGTGACGTATTGCGCGAGATAATCTGACCGATGGTGTCAGATCCGCCAGTGTTGGCACCGGCGCGCAGCACCATGCCGTAGCCGATGCCCGTGATAATGCCGCCCCACATAGCGGGCAGCATCAGGTCGGCATGTGCCAGCGGCGCCACAAACGGAGCGAACAGGTCGGTGAAGAAGCCCAGCAGCACAAAGCCCGTCGCCGTCTGGACCACGTAGAACATGCCACCCTCGCGCATAACGACCAGAAGCAGCAAGGCATTCATCACGATGGTTTGAATACCGACAGGCAGCGAGATGCCATGCGAGGCGCCGACCGCCTGGATAATCGTGGCGAGACCCGTAACGCCGCCGGCAGCAAGACCGTTGGGGATCAAAAACAGGTCCGTCGCGATAGCGGCCAGAGCGCAGCCCAGCATAATCTTGGGCAGATCGTGAAAGAAGTTCAGCGAAAGAATGCGCTTGATGTCCAGACGATATGCCATGCTGCCTCCCTCAAAAAAGCGCACCCAAACGAGTGCGCTTTGAACTTCTTGCTGTATTCGATTCTACCGATTCACCGAGCAAATACCACCCCTGCGAAGTGTTTGCATCGGCCCGGAGCCAACCATGCGCCTAGGCGCCTGAGCCTTCCGCATCGGCGTTGCCGGTCGCCCAGCGATGGTAGCCGATCACAAACGGATCCAGATCGCCATCGTCGAGAACGGCCTCGACGTTGCTGGTCTCCACGCCCGTGCGCAGGTCCTTGACCATCTGATACGGGTAGAGCACGTAGCTGCGAATCTGGTTACCAAAACCGATCGTGGTCTTGGGTCCACGAATCTCGTCGAGCGCCTCGGCGCGCTTCTCGAGCTCGATCTCGTACAAACGGGCCTTGAGAATCTGCATGCACGCGGCCTTGTTTTGAATCTGGCTGCGCTCGTTTTGGCAAGTGACAACGATGCCGCTGGGAAAATGCGTCACGCGTACGGCGGAGTCGGTGGTGTTGACGCCCTGGCCGCCTGGGCCGCTCGCGTGATACACGTCCACGCGGATATCGTCGGGACTGATCTCGATGTCGATATCGTCAGGCAGCACGGGGATGACCTCGACGCCGGCAAACGTGGTCTGGCGGCGCTTCTTGTCGTCGGTGGGGCTAATGCGCACCAAGCGGTGCACACCGGCCTCGGCACGCAGCATGCCAAACGCGTCCTTGCCCTCGACGGTAAAGGTCGCACGGTCGATGCCGATGACCTCAGCCGCGGGGCAGTCGTTAATGGTGACCTTCCAGCCGCGACGCTGGCAGTACTTCATGTACATCTTAAAGAGCATGAAGGTCCAGTCCTGCGCCTCCAGGCCACCCTGTCCGGGCTTGATGGTCACAATCGCGTCGCCGTGATCGAACTCACCGGTAAACCAGCTCGAAAGCTCGAGATCATCGATAGCGCGGGCCAGGCGTTCTGCCGTAGCGGCAGCCTCCTCGCGCAATGCGGCGGCATCGGGGTCGTCGCCCATCTCCTCGGCAAGCTCCAGCGCCGCGCGGGCGTCAGATAGCTCGCCGCGCGCGGTATCCACGGCAGCGATATCTTCCTTGGCGCGAGCGATCTCCTCCATGATGGCGCGAGCGGCGTCGGCGTCATCCCAAAAGCCGGGGGCCACGCTTTTGGCCTCGAGTTCGGTCACACGCGTGCGCTTCTCGTCCAAATGAAGATACGACTCGACCTCGCCGAGCCGGTCCGCAAACGCGTCCAGCTCGGCGGGCGTTACCTCTAAAGCCTCGGCCATTAACGATTCCTGCCGTGGCAGTACTTGAACTTCTTACCGCTGCCGCAGGGGCAAAGGTCGTTGCGGCCCACGTTGACATAAGGGTCATCGCTCTCGGACTTGCGGTAGGTGGTCACCTTGCCGCCGTTGTTGACAGCAGCCGGGCCTCCCTGGACGGCCGTACGAGCCTGAACCTGTGCCTGCTTGCGCAGCACCGAGCTGCCGTTGTCGCCATCGACGTCGGCAGGGCCGGAGAAGCGCGCACCCTCGAGCGCGGGGTCCTCCTTGTGCTCCACGGCCTGCGGGGCGGCCTTGATCTCGATACGCAGGACGGTGCGCAGGTAATCCTCGTACATGGTGTCGACGAGCATCTGGAACGCGCCATAAGCCTCGGTCTTGTACTCGACCAGCGGATCGCGCTGACCAAAGCCGCGCAGTCCGATACCGGTCTTGAGGTAGTCCATCTCCTGCAGGTAGTTCATCCAGCGGGTATCGATGACGCGCAGCATGACCTGGGTGTTGAGCTCGCGCATGAGGTCCTCACCCAGGCGCTCGGCCTTCATGTTGTAGCACTTCTCAACGTAGGCCAGGACATCGGCAGCCAGGGCCTCGTAATCCTCGTCGGGGAACTTGGGCGTATCGATATGGCCGGTCAGCTCCACGACCCACTTGCGCAGGCCCTCGAGATCGCGCTCGCCATCGTGGCTGTCCTTGGTGCAGAACTCCTGCACGCAGCGGTACACGGTGTCGTGCATGACCTCGGTGATGTGGTCGGTCAGGTCCTTGCCATCCAGAATCTTGTTGCGCTCGGCGTAGATGACCTGGCGCTGCTTGTTCATGACGTCATCGTACTCGAGGACGCTCTTGCGCATGGAGAAGTTGATGCTCTCGACCTTGTGCTGGGCGCTCTCGACGGCCTTGGAGATGATCTTGTGCTGGATGGGCATATCGTCGCCCATGTCGGCGGAGACCATCATTTTGGAGACGCGGTCCATCTTGTCGCCGCCGAACAGGCGCATGAGGTCGTCCTCGAGCGACAGGTAGAACTGAGTCTCGCCCGGATCGCCCTGACGACCGGAGCGGCCGCGCAGCTGGTTGTCGATACGACGGGACTCATGGCGCTCGGTGCCGATGACGGTCAGGCCGCCGGCGGCAAGCACGCGCTCGCGCTCGGCCTTGCAGGTCTCCTTGGCCTCGGCGTTAAACTGCTCGAGCTGCTCGGGCGTCACGTCCTCCATGGTCAGGCCCTCGTACTCAAGGCGCTCGCGCACCAGCTCGTCGGGGTTGCCACCCAGCAGAATGTCGGTACCACGACCGGCCATGTTAGTAGCAATGGTCACGGCGCCGTAGCGTCCGGCCTGGGCCACGATATGAGCCTCGCGCTCGTGATGCTTAGCGTTGAGGACCTCGTGCGCGATGCCGCGCTTGGTAAGGGCGGCCGACAGCTTCTCGGAGCTTTCGATGGAGACGGTGCCCACCAGGACCGGCTGGCCCTTGGCGTGACGCCGCTCGACGTCATCGGCAACGGCGTTGTACTTGGCCTGGATGGTGCGGTACACCAGGTCCTCGTGGTCAACACGCTGAACGGGCTTGTTGGAGGGGATGACCTCGACGGGCAGCTTGTAGATCTCGCGGAACTCGGCATCCTCGGTGAGTGCCGTACCGGTCATGCCGGAGAGCTTGTTATACAGGCGGAAGTAGTTCTGCAGGGTGATGGTGGCAAGGGTCTGGTTCTCCTCGCGCACGAGCACGCCCTCTTTGGCCTCGATGGCCTGGTGCAGACCCTCGGAGTAGCGGCGGCCTTCCATGATGCGACCGGTAAACTCGTCGACGATCTTGACCTCACCGTTGGTGACCACGTACTGCTTGTCGCGGTGGAACATGTACTGGGCCTTCAGCGCCTGCTGCAGGTGGTTGACCAGCTGGCCGGAGAGATCGGCATAGATGTCATCGATACCCAGGCGGCGCTCGATCTTCTTAAGGCCGCGCTCGGTGGCGGCGATGGTGTGCTTGGCCTCGTCCATGACGTAGTCGCCCGTGGGCTCGACGTCCTCGGTGGCGGTGAGCATGTCGTGCGAGACGTCCTCACCGCGCTCCAGGCCGCGCACGGCACGCGCGAAGTCCTTGTAGGTGCTGGCGGACTTGGTGCCGGCGCCCGAGATGATGAGCGGGGTACGCGCCTCGTCAATCAAGATGGAGTCGACCTCGTCGACGATGGCGTAATGGTGGCCGCGCTGCACGCGCTGCTCGGGGCGGGTGACCATGTTGTCGCGCAGGTAGTCGAAACCGAACTCGGAGTTGGTGCCGTAGGTGACGTCTGCCTGGTAGGCCGGACGCTTGAGTTCGAGCGGCATGTTGTTCTGGAGCAGACCGACGGTCATTCCCAGGTACTTGTAGATGCGGCCCATCCACTCGGAGTCGCGCTTTGCCAGATAATCGTTGACGGTAACGACATGCACGCCCTTGCCGGCGATAGCGTTGAGGTAGCCGGCCAAAGTGGAGACAAGGGTCTTGCCTTCGCCGGTCTTCATCTCGGCGATATGCCCCTCGTGCAGCGCCATGGCGCCGATGAGCTGTACGTCAAAGTGACGCATGCCCGTGATGCGCTTGGAAGCCTCACGCACGGTGGCAAAAGCCTCGGGGAGCATGTCGTCGAGCGACTCGCCGTTGGCGTAACGCTCACGGAACTTATCGGTCTGGGCGCGGAGTTCCTCCTCGGTCATCTTCTCAAACTGGGGCTCAAGACCGTTGATCTGGTCGACGATCTTGTAGTAGCGCTTAAGGTCCTTATCGGATCCAAAGGACAGCAGCTTTGACATGAATCCCATGTGGTTTTCCTTTTTGGCCATCGCCCACGCCATGCAGCCTTGGGCGAGTTAAACACAGATAAATGTACTTTAGCCAAACAAGGCGCGGCCTATACGGTCGACCTCGACCGCCACGTAATAACTACGACCAACCTGCCAAAAAGGGACAGGTTTATTTTGGCAGGTTTTATCTGGGAAAACGCTGCCACTCTGCAATTTGGCGCAAGCTAACCCGTCCCCTTCGCACCAATCTGGTGCAATGGGGGCAGGCTCGTTTGCACCAATAAAAGAAAAGGGCCGCGTACCCAAATGGATACGCGGCCCTTTAGCCATGAATGCGAGTGTTTGCTCGGCGAGCTATTTACTCAGCAGCCTCGGTGGTCTCGGCCTCGGCAGCGGCCTCCTCGACGGGAGCCTCTGCGGGAGCCTCGGCGGCCTGCTTGGCAGCCTCCTCGGCGAACTTAGCGGCACGCTTAGCCTTCTCGGCAGCCTTAGCCTCAGCGGCGGCCTTGCGAGCGGCCTCGGCCTCAGCAGCCTTGGCGGCCTTGGCAGCCTTGGCCTCCTCAGCCTTCTTGAGCTGGGCGGCAGCGGCGCCACCGAACTTGTCGGCGAAGCGCTGGACGCGTCCACCGGTGTCGACGAACTTCTGCTGGCCGGTGTAGAACGGGTGGCACTCGTTGCAAAGCTCGACCTTCATCTCGGACACGGTAGCGTGCGTCTTGAAGGTGTTGCCGCAGGAGCACGTCACCGTGCACTCGACATACTGGGGATGGATACCCTGCTTCATGGTAGGACTCCTTATTGGTCAGGCGCTGGTTACCGATCAGCGCATAAGGCGTCTTGGTTTCCGACCAAGACAACAAACTCGGCTATGGTACCACGGCGCCGCGTGTCCCACAAAAGGTTCACGGTCTTTTCGGAACGACACGAATCTGACCCATCGAAACACATCTCCACCGTTCCTTCAACTGGGAAAATGCCGTCCCCGGGGCCTGAGAAGGGCCCCGGGGACGTTCGACTGACTGCGGGAACGGCCTTTCCGCTCAATGTGTTCGGCTGAGATCGGAAATCAACCAAACTGAACTAGGTTCAGTTGACATGGTTAAAAACGGGGGCGACGCTTTTGCGTCACCCCTCGTCCCGGCCGGTTGCTTTAGTTGTACACACGGTAGTTACACTTGAACTGGGTTATGTGTCCATAGTTGGAGCGGTACCAACCCGACGTATAGCTGATTGCCTCTGCGCCTAGATAGTCGTAGCCCTTGTTGTAGCGAAGCTGACGCTAGGTCGTGTCGTACTCTGCTACGTAAAACGTGTCTCCAGAGAAGGCTTTGTACCGGTCCTTAACCGTCGAAGCCATGTACGCGGGTTCGACATCGCCTTTCTCCCCGTTGAGCGCATAGACGGGTGCCGCGATTCCGCATAAAGCCGTTGCCACGAGGATGGCGTAGACAGCCATGCGCGACGCATTGGACTTCAGCTGTTCAAATAGTTTCATGTCATTCACCTACTTCGTATGTATCGAGGTATTCCTGCTTGAGCGTCTGCGAGGACGACTCGATCTTTTCCACGAGTGTGCCGGCCTCGATGAAGTAGAACGAGTTGGTGAGGTCTGCCAGGTCGTCGAGTAGATGGCTTGAAATGAGCACGCTGCGTCCC